>NZ_JACHYW010000006.1:0-252321 GCF_014193145.1 Rhizobium sp. BK060 | reverse complement strand
CGCGGGCCATGCGGTTGATGCAGCGGGGTCTGACGGAACAGCGTGCATGTGGATCGGCCTGCAATGGCCGCGGCCCCTGGTGGAATGCCGGGGCCAGCCACATGAACGATGCCTTCCGCAAGGCCTTCTTTGACCAACTCGGGCTGATCTCTCTCCAGCAGGAACTCAGACGTCTAAACAACGCTTCATGAACCGCCGTGTACGGAACCGTTCGCACGGTGGTGTGGGAGGAGGGATGCCGAAAAGCTCCCTCCTACCCGATTCAGTTGATCTTGGGTGGTTGGCTGAGATCGGTGGCCGGTGGCGCGGGAGTTGCCGGCGCGGGCGCCGGTGGCTGGCCGGGCAGGCCATTCAGCGGCGGCAAGGTCAGGCCGGGCATCTGTGGTGAAGCGCCGCCCGGTGTTCCCAGCGGTGGCAGCGACAAGCCGTTGCCGCCGAAGCCGGGCACCTCGATCTTGATCGAGTTCGGATCGATCTTCGGCCCCTTGTCGAGCCAATAGGTTACCGATTGTGGCCAGAAAATCACGATCGCAACCAGGATCAGTTGCATGCAGACCCAGGGCAGGGCACCCATGTAGATATCCGAGGTCTTGACGCTGCGATCGGCGATGGAGCGCAAGTAGAAGAGCGCGAAGCCGAACGGCGGATGCATGAAGCTCGTCTGCATGTTGACGCAAATCAGCACGCCGAACCAGATCAGGTCGATGCCGAGCGCCGAAGCAACCGGCGCCAGCATCGGGATGACGATGAAGGCGATCTCGAAGAAATCGAGGAAGAAGGCCAGCACGAAGATGAAGATGTTGACGAAGATCAGGAAGCCGACGGGGCCGCCGGGGATACCCGACAGCATGTGCTCGATCCAGCGCGAGCCATCCATGCCCTGGAAGACGAGGCTGAAGCAGGTCGAGCCGATCAGGATCATCACTACCATCGAGGTGATGTGCATGGTGGAGCGCATCGCTTCCTGCATCAGCGGCCAGGTGAGACGGCGATGGATGGCGGCAAGCACCATGGCGCCGACGACGCCAAGCGCACCGGCTTCGGTGGGCGTCGCCAGTCCCATGAAGATCGTGCCGAGGACGAGGAAGATCAGCACGATCGACGGCACCATTCCCGACAGCACCTTCAGGAGCAGCCCCCAGGTGAAGTCGCCGCGCACTTCCTTCGGCAGCGGCGGCACGGTGGCGGGCTTCAAGATCGACAAGATCAGGATATAGCCCATGAAGATCGCGACCTGCAGGATCGACGGGCCGATAGCGCCGAGATACATGTCGCCGACCGATTTGCCGAGCTGGTCGGCAAGCACGACGAGCACGAGGGAGGGCGGAATGACCTGGGTGATGGTGCCGGAGGCGGCGATAACGCCGGTGGCGAGCCGTGGGCTGTAGCCATAACGCAGCATGATTGGCAGCGAAATGACGCCCATGGTAATGACCGAGGCAGCAACGGTGCCGGTGATGGCACCGAGCACGGCGCCGACAAGGATCACCGCGTAGGCAAGGCCGCCCGGAATGCGGCCGAACAGCTTGCCGGTTCCCTCCAGCAGGTCCTCGGCAAGGCCGCAGCGCTCCAGGATAGCGCCCATGAAGGTGAAGAAGGGGATGGCGAGCAGCAGGTCGTTGGAGACGATGCCGAAGAAGCGCAGCGGCAGCGCTTGCAGGAAGGCTTCGCTGAAATGTCCGGTGGCGATGCCGATAATGCCGAAGAACAGGCCGACGGCAGCCAGCGAAAAGGCAACCGGAAAGCCGTAGAGCATGAAGAGGACCATGCCCACGAACATGGCCGGCGGAATGATGCCGAAATCAAACAATGGTGTTCCTCCCGGTCCGGCTTACTGCAGCGGCTTTTCGTATTTTGTATCGATCAGGATGTAGCCGGTGAGGGCAGCAATCCTCTTGATCAACTCCGAGATGCCCTGAAGGGATAGCAACCCGAAGCCGAGGAGGAGGATGAGCTTGACCGGCCAGCGGATCAGGCCGCCGGCATTGGCGGAGATCTCATGCTGCTGGTAGGAGGACAGGAAGAACGGCCAGCAGAGCCAGGTCAGGAAGATGCAGGCCGGGATCAGGAACACGATCAGGCCGATGATGTCGATCCAGATCTTCGTCTTGTCGGAGACTGCGCCATAGATCAGGTCCACACGCACGTGCTCGTTCATGCGCAGCGTATGAGCAGCGCCCAGCACGACGATGAAGGCGAAGAGATACCATTGGATCTCGAGCCAGCCGTTGGAGCTGTAGTTGAGAGAATAGCGGATCAGCGCGTTGGCGGCGCTGATCAGACAACAGAACAGCACCATGTATTCGGATAGTTTGCCCATGAATTGGCTGACCGCATCGATCAACCGGCTGACGGTCAACAAAGCCGGCATGCCTTCCCCCTTGTTATGTCGCGCGTTTTTATGCGCCTTTTATCTTTTCACCGGTTTAGACCACGGCTTTTCAAATTGAAAGATTAAAGGGGGCGTGTTGGAATATAGTCGTACAGACCCTCCCAGACGCGCGTGGCGTTAGTCGTGAAGCGGCAAGACAACCTGTGGCTAGCCGCTAAGCCCGAAAAACTTCTCCAAATGGCTGCATAAGTCCTTGCAAACGCTAAAATTCATCCCAGGGTTTTGAAAAATTCGACAAAATGTATCGATTACCCGAAATCAATTTTTAAAGGGTTGCGGGTAAGGTTTCGCCGCACAGGGAAAGTATGGATGAAGCCACATAACCCGAACAGGGTCCCTCCCGACGTTTATCTGTCGTTTGTCAGCTCCCTCTTCGGGAATCGCATGACACTCGTCGCGGGCGTCGTCGTGCATGTGGTTGCCTTCCTCGCCGTTGCCCTGAAAACCAGTTCTCCATTCTATGTCGTCCTGTCGGTCGGTTTCCTTGCGGTTTTCGCTGGCCGGATGGTGACCTTCCGCATGTTCGACAAGGTCGACAAGCGGACGCTTTCGCGCGAGCAGATCGAACATTGGGAAACCGTCTACGTCATCGGTGCCGCGTCAACCGCAACGATCCTCGGCATCGGCAGCGGTTACGCGATCTTCATCCTGCAGGATCCGTTCGCCGAGCTCGCCTGCATCGCGGTCACCATGGCGTCGATGGTCTCCGTCGTCGGCCGAAACTATGGATCGCAAAAGGCGATCGACCTGCAGACGCTGGCCTGCTGTCTGCCGATGATCATCTGCAGCCTGATGGCGCTCGACTTCTATCGCGCGATCCTGTCGGCTTTCCTCATTCCGTTCGGCCTGACGACGCGGGCAATGGCCAACGGCGTGCGCGAGTTCCTCTATGAGAACGTCATTGCGCGTCGCGAGATCTCGATGATCGCCGACCGCTTCGACACGGCACTCAACAACATGCCGCATGGCCTGGTGATGGTCGATCCGGAAAACCGTATCCAGGTTATCAACCGCAAGGCCTGCGACCTTCTGAAGATCGGCGACCATGAGCGGCTGAAGGAACGCGACCTCGGCGCGGTGCTGCGCTACGGCGCCCGCTACAGCTTTATGGATTCCACGCAGCCGGAGCTGATCCTGCGGCAGATGACGCATGTCGCCGAGGGCAAGCTTTCGCGCACGCTGATTCACTTTCCAGAGGATCTGTCGCTGGAGTTTTCGGCGAGCCGCCGCGCCGATGGCGGTGCCGTCTTGATTTTCGAAGACGTGTCGAGCCGCGTGAAGGCGGAGCAGAAGATCCTGCACATGGTTCGCTTCGATGCGCTGACCGGTCTGCCGAACCGCGAATACTTCAGCCATCTCGTGCAGGACTACCTGACCAAGCACCAGAAGAAGCGCGGCCCCGTCGCCTTCATGGTTCTCGATATCGACGAGTTCAAGCATGTTAACGATATGCGCGGCCACATCACCGGCGACCGGTTGTTGTGCGCCATCGCAAGCCGTATCGCAAAGCAGGCGGGCAAGGCCATCGTCGGCCGCTTGATGGGTGACCAGTTCATTCTCTTCTTCCCGCATGCGAAGGACATGGCCACGCTCGACGCGGAGATTCACCGCTTCCACGAGAGCATCCAGGGCAATTACGAGGCGGATGACGTCACCTTCCTCGTTTCGCTGAGTGCCGGCTTTGCGATCCTGGAAAGCGATGCCTTCGCGATGGAGGAGTGGAGCATCAAGGCTGATCTCGCCCTCTTCGAGAGCAAGTCGAAGCAGCGCGGTGGCATTGCCGGCTTCGAACGCGAGATGGACGGTCGCTATATCGAGCAGCAGAAGCTCAAGGCGGATCTGCGCGAAGCGATCGGCAACCAGGGTCTGAGCGTTGCCTACCAGCCGATGTTCAAAGCGGACGGAACGCGCATAGAATGTGCCGAGGCGCTGGCGCGCTGGGTGCATCCCGAGAAGGGCGCGATCCCACCGGATGTCTTCATTCGCCTTGCCGAAGAGATGGGCATCATCTCCGAGATCACCCGCTCCATCCTGATGAAGGCGTGCAAGGACTGCATGAACTGGCCGGATCATATCGCGGTTTCGGTCAACCTGTCGGCGCGCGATCTGCGTGACGCCGACATTCTTGCCGTGGTCGCGGAAGCGCTCGAGGCCTCGGGCCTCGAGCCAGCGCGACTGCATCTGGAGATCACCGAAAGCTGCCTGATCGACGAGCCGGCTGCGGTGCGCGCGATCCTCGCCGAACTGAGGGCACGCGGGATCACGATTGCGATCGACGACTTCGGCACCGGCTTCTCCAGCCTCAGCTATCTCGACACGCTGCCGCTCGACATCGTCAAGATCGACCGCTCGTTCCTGCGCAACATCGTCGAGGACGGGCGTCGGCTCAAGCTGCTGCGCGGCACCGTCAACCTGGCGCGCGAACTCGGTCTGAAGATCGTCACCGAAGGTGTCGAGACCACCGAGCAACTGGCCTTGCTCAACAAGTATCGCGCCACCGATCTCGTGCAGGGCTACGTTTTCTCGCCGGCAGTTCCGGCGCAGAACATCGCCATCCTCTCCCAAAGCCTCAGCCGCCGCACGGCGCCGCGTCGTCGCTCGAAAGTTGCATAAGCCCGCTCGCTCTTGCAGCCGAGGATGCATCGCGCAAACGCAGCGCCGTTAACCTTAACAATTCAAATATAATGCAAATTCTCGCACCGTTCTTGCTCTTCCGCTGGTTCCATATGATTAATGCTTCGTTAACAGGCGAACCGAGCAACTATGGCAGACAACCCTTTAAAGACGAGTGATTTCAGCAGCAAACTCCTCGAAATAATGAACCACGTCGAATACCGCCGCGTCGAAAGCGGCGAGGATATGGAAGAGGTGGAGCGCCTGCGCTACAAGGCCTACAAGGCCCGTGAAGTGCTTCCAGTCGCCGCCAAAAGCATGATCGACGAGGCCGACTTCGACAGTCAGGCCTATGTTTTTGGACTGTACTATTATGAACAGCTCGTCAGCACGATCCGCATCCATCACGTGACCCCGGACCATCGTGTCTCACAATCGGGCGGTATCTTTCCGGTGGAAATGGATGCGTTTCTGGATGCCGGACTGAGCCTGATCGATCCGGCGCGCTTCGCTGCGGATCCGGAACTCAGCACGGAAATGCCGTGGATTCCCTATCTTACGCTGCGTCCGAACATCGTCGCTGCCGCGCATTTTCGCGCGGACCGTGTGATGCAGCACGTGCGCCCGGCGCATGCGGCCTTCTACAAGCGTGTCTTCTATGCCGATACCGTCGTCGCGAGCCGCATGACCGAGACCTACGGTTTCGATCTGACGCTGATGGCGACCAATGTCATCGAGGTCGGCCGAAAGCTCCTGACGCGCTATCCCTTCTTCATCTCCAGCGCCAGCGAACAGCGCATGATGTTCTCGCGCACTCCCAATGACACGCTGCCGCCGCTCACCATCATCCCGACGGCACGTTTCATGGCTGAAGGCGATCTCGGAACCGATCTTCCGCTGTGATCCCATCCGCTTGAATTTGGCTGAGAATGCACGCCTGCCTGCGGCATTCTCATGCATTGCGCTTTATCATAGCTTTGTGTAATCCCTCTGCAGGGAAATTCCCTCGCGGGATCGAGGGAATCACGGCAGTCGACCGGCCGCATTGCTTTATCGGCCGGGAAGTTTGAGGGAGACGATATTCATGGCTGAGCATCACACCGGACCTGCCGAAGTTGGCGCGCCGATGGATTACAAGGAACATGAGCAGACTTACAGCATGTTCCTTGCCGCAGCGAAGTACGGCACGCTGTTTCTTGTCGCGCTCCTGCTCGGCATGACCGCTGGCTTCTTCACCGGTGCTGGCTTCCTTGGCGGCCTCGTCGTCCTGCTGATCGTCTTTATCGCTGGCCTCGTTCTGCTGCGCTAAGCGCGGCGTGGGAGGGGCGCTTTTCCAGAGCTTTGACTGAATGTTCGGACTGAGCAGGGAGGACCTGCGGCAGGCTGGCTGACCCGGAGGAGGGGGCGGTTGGGCAACATTGTTTTTGTCGCCAAAGAAACCACGGGAGATGAGACGCGCGTCGCCGCGTCCGTCGAAACCGTAAAGAAGATGGTAGGGCTTGGGCTCGACGTCGTCGTCGAGGCCGGAGCGGGGACCAAGTCGAAAATTCCGGATGCGGAGTTCGAAGCGATCGGTGCACGGATCGGCTCCGTCGGTGCTGCGGCCACGGCCGATGTAGTGCTGAAGGTGCGCCGTCCCACGGACGAAGAGATCGGTGGCTACAAGAGCGGCGCGATCGTGATTGCGGTCATGGATCCCTACGGCAACGACGAAGCGATCGCCGCCATGGCCAAGGCCGGGCTCTCCAGCTTCGCCATGGAACTGATGCCGCGCATCACGCGCGCGCAGTCAATGGACGTTCTTTCCTCGCAGGCAAACTTGGCAGGCTACCAGGCAGTCATCGAAGCGGCGGCGGTGTATGATCGGGCCATGCCGATGATGATGACGGCCGCCGGCACCGTTCCGGCGGCCAAGGTCTTCGTCATGGGCGCCGGCGTTGCCGGGCTGCAGGCGATCGCCACGGCTCGTCGTCTCGGTGCTGCGGTCTCGGCGACCGACGTTCGCCCGGCGGCGAAGGAACAGGTTGCTTCCCTGGGTGCGAAATTCATCGCCGTCGAGGACGAAGAATTCAAGGCGGCCGAGACCGCTGGCGGCTACGCCAAGGAAATGTCCAAGGAATACCAGGCGAAGCAGGCGGTTCTTGTGGCCGATCACATCGCCAAGCAGGACATCGTCATCACCACGGCGCTGATCCCCGGACGCCCGGCACCGAAGCTGGTGTCGCGCGAGATGCTGAGGTCGATGAAGCCGGGTGCGGTTGCCGTCGACCTCGCCGTCGAGCGCGGCGGCAATATCGAAGGCGTCAAGCCGGGCAAGGTCGCAGACGTCGACGGCGTGCGCGTTATCGGCTTTGCAAACATGGCCGGCAGGATTGCCGCCAGTGCCTCTCAGCTCTACGCCAAGAACCTCGTCACCTTCCTCGAGACCATGGTCAACAAGGAAACGAAGACGATCGCCCTCAATCTCGATGACGAACTGATCAAGGCGACGATGCTGACGCATGCGGGCAATGTCGCGCACCCGGCGTTCGGCGGCGCGAAGAAGGGGATAACTGATGGCCAGTGAAGCAATGGACAAGGCGCTGGAGCAGCTGAACCAGGCTGTAAATGCGGTGACGGCTGCTGCCGCTCATGCCCCCGAAGCGGCAAGTGCCGCAACCGGCGGCGCGATCGATCCCTTCGTGTTCCAGTTCGCGATCTTCGTGCTGGCGATCTTCGTCGGCTATTACGTCGTCTGGTCGGTGACGCCGGCGCTGCACACGCCGCTGATGGCTGTCACCAACGCGATCTCCTCGGTTATCGTCGTCGGTGCGCTTCTGGCGGTCGGCATTTCGACGAGTGGGCTTGCGACCGGCTTCGGCTTCATCGCGCTGGTCCTCGTCTCCGTGAACATCTTCGGCGGCTTCCTTGTCACCCAGCGCATGCTGGCGATGTACAAGAAGAAGGACAAGTGAGGACCGCATGACCAGTATCGCAGCCTTCCTCTATCTTGTTTCCGGGGTTCTCTTCATCCTGGCATTGCGCGGACTTTCTCATCCGGCCACCAGCCGCAAGGGCAATCTCTACGGCATGGTCGGCATGGGGATCGCCATCCTCACAACGCTGACGCTGGCAACGCCGTCCTTCGGCGGTTTCGTGCTGATCGTTCTCGGCCTTGCCATCGGCGGCGGTGCGGGCGCCTATATCGCCCGCGTCATTCCGATGACTTCGATGCCGCAGCTGGTCGCCGGCTTCCACTCGCTGGTCGGCCTTGCCGCCGTGCTGGTGGCGGCTTCCGCGCTCTACACGCCGTCATCCTTCGGCATCGGCAACATCGGTGAGATCCATACCGAGGCGCGGATCGAAATGGCGCTCGGTGTCGCGATTGGTGCGTTGACTTTCACCGGCTCGATCATCGCCTTCCTGAAGCTTGACGGGCGCATGTCCGGCAAGCCGATCCTCCTGCCTTTCCGGCATCTGATCAACGCCGCTCTCCTGGCGCTGATTGTGCTCTTCATCATCGGCCTGGCCGCGACGGAAAGCCATGTTGACTTCTGGGCGCTCGTCGCGCTGTCGCTGGCGCTCGGCGTGCTTTTGATCGTGCCGATCGGCGGCGCCGATATGCCTGTCGTCGTGTCGATGCTGAATTCCTATTCGGGATGGGCGGCGGCCGGTATCGGCTTCACACTCGGCAACCTGGCGCTGATCATCACCGGTGCGCTCGTCGGCTCTTCCGGTGCGATTTTGTCCTACATCATGTGCAAGGGCATGAACCGCTCGTTCATTTCGGTCATCCTCGGAGGCTTTGGCGGCGAAACGGCTGCAGGCGGCGCGGACAATTCCGACAAAACGGTCAAGCTCGGCTCGGCGGAAGATGCCGCTTATCTAATGGCGAACGCCTCGAAGGTCATCATCGTTCCAGGTTATGGCATGGCGGTGGCGCAAGCGCAGCATGCACTTCGTGAAATGGCCGACAATCTGAAGAAGAACGGTGTCGAGGTGAAATATGCGATCCATCCGGTCGCCGGCCGCATGCCGGGCCACATGAACGTACTGCTGGCCGAAGCGAACGTGCCTTACGACGAGGTCTTCGAACTCGAGGATATCAATTCGGAATTCGCGCAGGCGGATGTCGCCTATGTCATCGGCGCTAACGACGTTACCAATCCGGCGGCGCGCGACGACAAGACCTCGCCGATCTACGGCATGCCGATCCTCGACGTCGACAAGGCCAAGACCTGCCTCTTCGTCAAGCGCTCGCTCGGCTCCGGCTATGCCGGCATAGACAATACGCTGTTCTATAAGGACGGCACGATGATGCTGCTCGGCGATGCCAAGAAGGTGACCGAGGAAATCAACAAGGCGATCGGCCACTGAGGCCTCGTCAGGTTGCTGATCACAGCGAGGGCCCGGCTTTCGATCCACGCCGTTGTTTTGCCCCGTAACCGGCAGAATGGTTGGTTCAATCGGACTGACGTTGTGTTCTTAGGCGACGCATCGCTCCACGGGAATAGAAAGGAGAGAGGCAGGGGCCTCTCTCCTCCCCGGCGCGACCTGCGATCAGGTGGCAGCCGGCGCCAGCGTCAGTTTCTCCACGCCGAGCGCGAGGTTCAGGCCTTCCTGGGCCTGCACGTTCAGTGGCTGGAGCATGAAGGATTGGTTTGTACCACCGGCAATCACCTTGGCACCCGCACCCGCGCCGAAGCTCGCATCGGCTCCTACGCCGTAATACTCACCGGCCAGCGCGTAGTCGGGAATATCGGTTCCGGTCTTGGCCAGAACCTGCCATATCATGACTGTCTTGCCGGTCTGGCCGACATCCAGGCCGAATTTCTGAATCTTTCCGGCATAGACGACCTTGGGTCCGCCTTCCGCCGGCGTGTAGGTGCAGAGCAGGTTCTTCTGCGAGGTGAAGATCAATCCCTGACCGCCCTCCGATCCGCAGACGAGCTGACCGAGCGCGATGTAATTTGCGGCACTTGCCGGGTTTGCGATGGCGGCTACTGCGGCAGCCGCCGCGGCAATCATCGTTTCCCTGAACATGGTCTTCTCCTTTCGAGTAGCCTTTCCGAAACGAACGTTCGGCGGGATTGTTCCGTGGCCTATGCACGCTCCAAAGTGCGGCGAGGGGCCGTCAATGCCCAGTAAAAGCCTTCCGGCGGGAAGTCGATTTCGATGGTGCCACCAAAAGCGGCAGCGGCGTGGTTCTTGATGATCGTCGTACCAAAGCCTGAGTTCTCTGGCGCGCGCGCGGGCGGACCGTCACGCTCCTCCCATGCGAAACGAAGCATGGGTTCGCTACGCTCTTCGTCTCGCACGTTCTGCCAGCTCAGCAAAACACGGCCATGCGGCACGGAAAGGGCACCGTATTTCACCGAATTCGTTGCCAGCTCATGCAGAACGAGGCCGAGGTTTTGCACCACCTCGGGCCTCAGCGTGAAATCCTTGCCCGATATCTCGACCTGCTCGGCAGCCTGCGGAAAACTCTTGAAGTGGATGTCGATCACCCGCCGCAGCGATGCGCCTGCCCATTGCTCGCTGGTGAGCAGATCGATCGAGCGTGAAAGGCCTTCGAGGCGATCGACTACCGCTGCCTGGTATGCCTCGACACTGTCGGCGCGCTTGGCGACCTGGCGCATCATCGCCTGCACCAGGGTCAGCAGGTTCTTGGTGCGGTGCACGAGTTCGTTCATCACGAAGTGCAGGCGGTCCTCGGTCTGGCTCCGGTCGAAAGAGGCATTGGAGAGCGCGACCGCGACCTGGTTGGCCTCGATAACGCTGGTCTCGATCGGCGCCACGATGTGGCCTTCGCCCATGCGATTGGCCATGTCGGCGATCGCGCGGATCGTCGTGCGGACCTGGCGCGCTACCACATAGGCGGCCAGAATCGCGACAAGCATCAGCGCCAGGCCGCCGATGACCAGAAAGCGCCATGTCGTCAGTATCGACGCCTGCGCCGTGGCGACGGGTCCCCAGATCACGGCCTTCCAGGACCAGCCCGGAATCTGTGCATAGCCCAACATTGCCCTCGGCAGGACCTGCCTATCTTCGTAAACGCCGCTGGAATTGACCAGCGACGGCAGGATGCTCGGATTGAAAGGTTGGCCGAAGCCGATATTCGTGGCGCCGGCGGAGGCCACAACATGGCCGCCCTGATCGATGACCGCGGCGGACCAATCGTTCGGGAGGCCTTCCGTGGTGACGAGCCTCGCAAGGTCCCTGGCGTTCTGCGTGATGATCAACGCCCTGACCTTGCCGGTCTGCATCGGCATGGTGACGTTGTAGACGAATTCGCCGCTCGTTCGCCCCATGAACACGTCGGAGGCCTCGATCCTGCCGGATTTGATAGCCGCTTCGACAGACGGGAGATTGCCAGCCTTGCCAAGAGGCTCGCCATAGTCCCGGCGGGTGTTCAGGAGCTGCTGCCCGTTTTCGTCGATGGCGATGACATACAGATTGTCTGCCCGCAGGGATATTTCGGTGCGCGCGTGGAAGGCAGCGAAGTCGTTGCTCTCCAGTTCCGGCGAATTCGACAGCAACCTTAAAGTTGTAGCCATGTCCTGAAGCTGGCGATCGATGGACCGGGCGAGAGCGGTGGCATCCTGCGCTGTTTCACGCTTCAAAATCGAGCGCTGGTTGTCTTCCAGCTGCGCCAACAGAAGTGCCACGAGGGCGAAAATCGGCAGAGCCGTCGCAAGCGCCATCGCGATCAGGTAAGTCCCGATCGACGCCTTCGGAAAGAAGCGGATGCGGCCTTTCATGAGCCTATACTGCGCTGGTTTACGCGGCCGAAAACGCCGGCGCGCCCGCCGCTTACGGGCATGAAAGCAAAAAACTGGATCACCGCAATTGCCCTCAACGCGCCCCGGCTCTCCTGATAGCCTGCTATCGAAACGACTGCATGTTAGGGACAGGTGTTGCTCCTTGCAACACACTAAAACATGTCGCCTGGCAATTCGCAAATTTTTGTTCGATTTGTGGTTTCAGCCAAATCTTCCGAGGCGGAAGGAAGCGAGAAATGGATCCGCATCACCCGAAAGAATCTCGTTAGACGCGAGTAGACCGACGAGCGGCGCGAGCGTCACCCCGGAGTGCAGCACGGTAATATAAAGGCCGCTCTGGCCGCAATTGCCGATGATCGGGAAGCCGTCCTTGGGCGTCGGACGGTAGCCAACGGTGAAGAATTCCATGCTCAGCCGGTCGCTCTCCGTCAGGCTGTCCTTCATCTTCGCAAAGAGTGCCGAGGCCGTCGCGTCCTGGTCGGCGCCCGGATCGGTGCCGCCGAAATCGGAGCCGGCGATGATGCGGCCGTCGGCCGTCTGGCGCATATGGAGGTCGGTCGCCATCACGAGGCCGTTCAGCCGCTTCTCGAATGGACGGGAGTGGACGATCAAGCCGGGCGGCGCCCCCAGGGGAAGTGTGACGCCGACGGAGGCAGCGAGAGGCGCACTGCCGGCGCCGGCCGCCAGGACAACATGGTCGGCGCCGATAATACCGGCCGATGATACGACCCCGGAAATCCGTTCGCCACTGCGAATAAATCCATCGACGGCAGCGTTGACGAACTTGGCCCCTTTGGCTTCCGCATCGGCGAGCAGCAGCCGCGCTGCCGCCACCGGCTCAACCGCGCCTTCCTCCGCGACCAAGAGAGCAGAATCGGGCAGCTGCTTCAGGTAAGGCTCGCGGGCCGCAATGGCTGCGCGGTCCAGCTGTTCGATGCCATAGCCCCACGACGCATGCTCGACGGCAAACGCCTCGAGCCGATCGGGCGGCAGGTCCCAGCAGATGCCGCCGCACCAGGACAGCGGCAATCCGGGGAGCTCGCGGGCCAAACGCTTCCATTCGGCCATGGAGCGGCGGCGAAAGTGAAAATAGAATTCCGGGTTGCCCCAGCTCGCATTGATCCAGGCAAAGGAACTGGTGGTGGCTACACCGCCGATGTCCTCGGCAACGACAGTGACGGCGGCGCCCTCACGCGTCAGGTGCCAAGCGATGGAGGCACCGACAATGCCGGAACCGACGACGACTACATGCTGTTTGGCTGTCATCGTCGGTCTCCTGCTTATGCCTTAGCCGGTCGTCGCTGCGCCTACGCGGGCCAGGCCGTCCTTCGCCGGCTGGTACTTTGGATCGAGACCGATCGCATGACGGTAGGAGCGGGCCGCCTTGTCCTTTTCGCCGCGACGCTCGTAAACCAGCGCCTGATTGGCCCAGGATTCGGCGACATTCCCATTGAGCTCGATCGCGTGATTGAAGTCGGCAAATGCGTTGTCGTCGTCGTTCAGCGCGATGTAGGAGATGCCGCGACCGTTGTAGGGTTCCGGCGCGTTCGGCGAGAGCGAGATCGCCTTCGAAAAGTCGTCGATCGCCTTATCCTGATGATTGCGCTTCTGATAGATCAGGCCGCGATTGTGATAGGCGCGGCCATCGGTCGTGCCGTTCTGAATCGCCTTGTTGAAATCGTTGAAGGCAGCATCGTCCTGGCCGGCGGTGCGGTAGACGTTGCCGCGGCCGATCAGTGCCACGTCGTAGTTCGGGTTGATCTGCAGCGCGGTGCTGTAGTCCTGAATCGCCTGCTGCTGCTGGCCCATGTTGCGGTAGACCAGCGCGCGGTTGGCGTAGGCCTGGTAGAAACGCGGGTTGAGCTGTAGCGCCGTATTGAAGTCGTTCAACGCTTGGCGGAAATCGCCGCCGCGGCCATAGGCTGAGCCGCGAACGTTGTAGCCTTCCGGATCCTTCGGATTGGCATTGATCACAGAGGTCAGCGAGGCGATGTTTTCCTGCGAGCCCTGCGCCTTATCGATGCGGATGATGGCATCGGACGTGTTGCTTGTCGTGCAGCCAGCAAGGCCTAGCGCGGTGACGATTGCGAAAACCGGTAGAACAGCGATTTTCGGCGAACGCAGAGAGCGGGTCTTGGTGATGTCAGCCATACGGGCTTGTTTTCCCCCAGTGCAGCCGGTCCGTTTCAAGGACGGGCTTCAGCAGCAATTAAAAAGGCGGCGGCGAATAGATCGCCCCCGCCAACATGCATCTGAAAACGTCGAAATAACGACAGCTACGCTTAGCGTGCGACGAGACCTTCGCGCTGTGCCCGCTTGCGAGCCAGCTTGCGAACACGACGAACGGCTTCGGCCTTCTCGCGAGCGCGCTTCTGCGACGGCTTTTCGTAGTAGTCGCGCATCTTCATTTCGCGGAAAATACCTTCGCGCTGCATCTTCTTCTTAAGAGCGCGGAGAGCCTGATCGACATTGTTATCGCGGACAAGTACCTGCACGAGAATCACGTTCCTTTGGTTTGGTTGGTGCCGGCGTCGGCAAGGCGCCAGAGGCAAAAAATATACGGTTCGCGCGGCCGGAGCCTTGCGATTGAGGATGCGGATAGCAGAATGGCGGGTGGAAGTCCATATGCTCTCGCGGTTCTTGCCGCAAAAAACCGCCGCTTGTCCCCAGTGCCGCCCTTATTTGAGACCACACAAGGCGGCTATCCAGCATAGCTGGGTGTCCCTGACGCGTCGCGGATTGGCGTTGGCCGACCTGCCTGAACCTAAATAGCCCGCTTCCTTGCCTTGTTTATTCCGCAGTTTGCGTTATATGTAAGTCATCGACTGTTGGTTGTGACCTTTGTCAAAGAGCGCGAAGCTCCGTCAGATTTCCTCTCAAAATCGATCTTAGCCTTGTGAATAGACGCATGGCAGTAACGACCATTGAAAGGAGATCGTTATGAATTCAGGTACCGTTAAGTGGTTCAACAGCACCAAGGGCTTCGGCTTCATTCAGCCGGATGACGGAAGCACGGACGTTTTTGTTCATATTTCTGCGGTTGAACGTGCTGGTCTGGGCAATTTGTCCGATGGCCAGAAGATCACCTATGATCTGGTTCGCGACAAGAAGTCCGGCAAGAATTCTGCCGACAACCTGCGAGCAGCCTAATCTCATTCGGCCCGGCTGACCACGGATGTACTGGCAGCTGAGAGCCTGATGGCGAAGGTCGGGGTTAAACCCGGCCTTTTATGCTTTTTGACGATCAAGACAGTTCGGTGAGACCAAATGGCACGAATGCCAAGATACGCTGTCGGCGACAGTATCGTTCTGAAGGACGGTTTCGTTCGTACCGAAGAGGCGAGCAGGACCTGTAAGATTGCGGCGATTCTTCCGTCTGACGGCAGCCGCCCGCAATATCGGGTTCGATTCGAGACCGAAAACTTCGATCGGCGCATTCTTGAGAGCGATATCGACGTGAACCAGTCGGCATCGCCGACGCGAAGAGTTGACGCGGCTGCTGATATCCAGGGCGGATCCTGGTTGAAAACTTCAAGCATTAGGGTGCGGAAGTAGTTTCCACTCTGACCAACCGGCAAACGAGTTTGCCGCACGAAAGGAAAGAATTTGCAGGTTCTCGTTCGAGACAACAATGTCGACCAGGCGCTCCGTGTCCTGAAGAAGAAGATGCAGCGCGAAGGTCTGTTCCGCGAGTTCAAGGCGCGCAGCGCCTATGAAAAGCCATCCGAGAAGCGTGTCCGCGAAAAGGCCGAGGCAGTTCGCCGCCAGCGCAAGCTTGCGCGCAAGAAGCTTCAGCGCGAAGGTCTCCTTCCGGCCCCGAAGAAGGCAGTCCGTCCGGCCCGCTGAACTACCCATCGGGCAGGCTCCGTCTAGATAGAGAGAGCAGATGACTTCAAAAGACGAATTCTTCAATCCGGCCAAGCTCTCCCCGCGCGATAAGGCGGCTACCACCGATACGACAGCAAAAGCGATCATCACGGCAGAGGCCGCGGCTCGCGAAAAGAAGACGGAGAAGCTGAGGGCGTTGCGCTTGCAGCAAGAAGCCGAAGCGCCAACGCCCGCCGCGCCTGCCAGGAAGCGGCGGACTGCGCCCAAGTCGGCTCCATCCTCCTAGGGGCCTCGCGCCAGTGCGCGCGAGGGCTTTCTTAGCCTGATGGAATAGAGCCAGCCTCTCTGCCTGGTGGGCAGTCCACACGGATCGTTTGAGGCAGGTGCGAAAGCGTCACTGCGCCGTGACCTGTTGGAGCGTTGGCACCATTTCCACGACGGGCGGGTTCCATTTTCCTGTCAGCGCTTCACTTTTCGGCCCGTAAAGGCGCATGGTCAGGGCGGGTGCCAGTAGCCAGTTCGCTTCTTTTCCCTCGCCCGGGCTCTTGTTCTGGAAGTAGAGATCAAGCGACCCGTCCGCATTGTAGGCGAACGGCATCCAGCTGCTGACGGCAAACCGGTTCAGGCTGTTGGCGACTTGGAATCCCTCCGGATCGTAAAGCGTGACGGACCAGAACGCCTTGACTGGTGGCAGGCTCTCTTTTGTCGAAGTGAATCTTATGGCTGTTTGCGCGGTTTAGCGGATTTCCCTTCTCATCGCCGAGGTTGAGCGGATAGATCGCGTCCTCCGGCAGTTTTGCGCCAAGCCCGAGCTGCGCGACGATCGCCCGTTTCAAGTAGTAATTACCGTGGACACCCATGGTGTCGGTGTTCATCGGCCAGTTGTTGGCAACGCGAGCAAGTTGCGATTTTCCAGTCCATCAGCTTTTGAGCTTCGGCCGGAACATCTTTCAAAGCCTCGGCGATGTCGGGCGCGACCTTGCTTTTATCGAAGCTCTTGCCCGGCTCTATCCCGATCCGCTTCATCCGGCTTATGATCGGCTGGTCGGTGGCGTGCGGCGGATTGACCTTCAGCAGTTCCGTTGCCTAGGCGAAGAAGTCCTCTACCGCCATCCCGTCGACTGTCGTCTTTGGCGGAGTTTTCATATCGATGTCAGGATCGATCGTGACCTTGGCCGGCTCGGCCGTTTTACCCCATTGCGACAGTGGCGTGACCGTGTAGCCAGCCTGGATCTTGTGAACGGCGTCGTAGTCGGACGGTCCATCCGGTTTCGTACGTCCGATGACCCAAGCATACGGTGTCGGTGCATCGATCCGTTGCGTTCCGGCGGGGAGCTCCTTACCTGTCCAGCCAGGGGGAACGACGGCAAAATCGGCTTTCGCGGTTCCCGTCGTACGCCAGCCAGGCGAGGCGAATACAGAGTAGAGCGTGTCGAAATTGGGCCGAACGACATCCCCGAATTCCGCAGTCGGAACTGCGGGACGTCGGTGAACATGTTGGCCGGCCGTCGTCCCATTGTCTTGCCAGCCTCAACGTTGGTTGCTTGCTCGCGGGTGAGATATGCATCGACGCCGATCGCTGCCGCATCCCCCTTGGCCAGAGCGTCCTCGGCGGCGACAGCCGGACCGTTGAGGTATCCTCCGGACAAGAGCAGACCAACTGTAAGGGTGATGAAATGCGATTGCAGGACGAAACCTCCCAATGACCCCACAGCAGGCTTCGCAGCCGTGTTGGTCTGTTTCAATTGATGCCAGATCGGACACCGACCCATATGCGCCGACGTCTGGCTTATGAATATTGCCTCTGCTGCGGACGCGGGGGCCTCAACGCCCAGAAAGCGCTTGCGCAGCGCGTGAACTATGCGCTCAAGAATTGTAAGTGCAGACACTCTAAAATAAGAATGATGGAGAGACCGGAAACCGACGCAGGCCGGTCCGCCTTTTCCCGCTGGTGTTTACCCGCCGCGAAGAGACTACGCGATCTCGTTCATTCTTGCTGTGTGTCAAAAGAAAAGCCGCTTCGCGTCGCAAAGGAAACGTTGTGCCGCATTTGGATTTGCGATTTGTATGGCCGACGAGAAGGGACCTTTCCCCGAAGGAGATGAAGGCGGATGCGCAGATACTCGGTTTTTGCCGTGGCACGGGAGGCCTTGCGAGGCCACAAGGGCTGGGAGAAGCAATGGACTTCGCCGGAGCCGCGCGCCGAATACGACGTCATCATCATCGGCGGCGGTGGGCATGGTCTGGGTGCGGCCTATTATCTCGCCAAGGAGCACGGCATAACCAATGTCGCGGTCCTCGAAAAGGGCTGGCTCGGCGGTGGTAACACCGGTCGCAACACGACCATCATCCGCTCGAACTATCTCTACGACGAGAGCATGCATATCTACGAGCATTCGATGAAGCTCTGGGAGAACCTGTCGCAGGATCTCAACTACAATGTCATGTATTCGCCGCGCGGCGTGATGATGCTGTCGCACAATGTGCATGACCAACAGTCCTTCAAGCGCCATATCCATGCCAATCGTCTCTATGGCATCGACAACGAGTGGCTGACGCCGGAGCAGGCCAAGGCCTATTGTCCGCCGCTCGATATCTCGGCCAGCGCCCGCTATCCGATCAATGGCGCTGCCCTGCAGCGCCGCGGCGGCACGGCGCGCCACGATGCAGTGGCCTGGGGCTATGCCCGTGCGGCGTCCGATCGCGGCGTCCACATCATCCAGAACTGCGAAGTGACCGGCATCCGCCGCGGCCCGGACGGGCGCGTCACGGGTGTCGAGACGAACCGCGGGTTCATCGGCGCCAAGAAGGTCGGCGTTTCGGCGGCCGGCCACACGACGACGGTCATGAAGATGGCCGACGTGCGCGTGCCGTTGCAATCGAGCCCGCTGCAGGCGCTGGTGTCCGAACCGCTGAAGCCGATCTTCCCTTGCGTGGTTATGTCCAACACCGTGCATGCCTATATCTCGCAGTCCGACAAGGGCGAACTCGTGATCGGCGCTGGCACCGACCAGTACAATTCCTACAGTCAGACCGGCGGCCTGCAGATCATCACGCATACGCTGGATGCGATCTGCGAGCTGTTCCCGATGTTCCGTCGCGTCAAGATGATGCGCCAGTGGGGCGGCATCGTCGACAACACACCGGACCGTTCGGCGATCCAGTCGAAGACGCCGGTTCCGGGGCTCTACGTCAACTGCGGCTGGGGCACCGGCGGCTTCAAGGCGACGCCGGGTTCGGCCAATCTCTTCGCGCATCTGATCGCGCGCGACGAGGTGCACAAGTTCAATGCCGGCCTGACGCTGGACCGTTTCCGCACCGGCCGCCTGATCGACGAAGCCGCCGCTGCCGCTGTCGCCCACTGACACGAGGACACCATGCTTCTTATCTACTGCCCATACTGTCAGGAAGAGCGCTCCGAGCTCGAATTCCGCGGCGCCGGCGATGCCCATATCGCTCGCCCGACCGACATTGCTTCCATCTCCGACGAGGCGTTCGAGGAATATTTCTTCCTGCGCGACAACCCGAAGGGGCTGATCTTCGAACGCTGGCGCCACCAGCACGGATGCGGCCGCTTCTTCAACGCGGCGCGCGACACGATCAGCGACAAGTTCATCATGACCTATAAGGCAGGCGAGCCGAAGCCTGAGATCGGCGAAGCCGCCGTTCCACACGCACCCGTCGAGACCTACGAAGCGCTCGAAGGAGAAGCACAATGAGCGGCACGAACCGTATTGCAGGCAAGGGCCGCCTGACCCCGGCCAGAACCGCGCGCTTTACCTTCGATGGCAAGAGCTATACGGCGCTGGAGGGCGATACCGTCGCCTCGGCGCTGATTGCCAACAACATCCATCTGGTCGGCCGCTCGTTCAAGTATCACCGCCCGCGCGGCATTCTCTCGGCCGGCGCCGAAGAGCCGAACGCGCTGATCGACGTTGCGCGCGACAGCGCCCGCAAGCAGCCCAACGTGCGTGCCACGGTGCAGGAAGTCTTCGACGGCATGATCGTGCAGTCGCAGAACCGTTTCCCATCGCTGTCCTTCGATATCGGCGGCATCAATAACCTGATGTCGCCCTTCTTCGCGGCTGGCTTCTACTACAAGACCTTCATGTGGCCGAAGGCGGCCTGGAAGCATGTCTACGAGCCGATGATCCGTCGCGCAGCCGGTCTCGGCGTTGCGCCGAAAGAAGCCGATCCCGATCACTACGCCAGCCGCTACGCGCATTGTGACGTGCTGGTCGTCGGTGCCGGCGTCGCCGGTCTTTCGGCAGCCCTTGCTGCGGCTCATGCCGGTGTCAAGGTCATCCTCTGTGACGAGCAGGCGGAAGCCGGCGGTGCGCTGCGTTTCGACAGCGGTGTCAAGATCGATGGTCTCGACGGTTATGAGTGGGCGCAGAAGACCGTTGCCAGCCTGAAATCGATGGACAATGTGCAGGTTCTCACCCGCACCACTGCCTTCGGCTACTACAACCACAACTTCGTCAGTCTCGCCGAACGCGTCACCGATCATGTCGCGAACCCGGGCCGCCACCTGCCGCGTGAGCGTCTGTGGCAGCTGCGCGCCAAGCGTGTCATCCTCGCCAACGGCGCGATCGAGCGCCATATGGTGTTCCCGAACAACGACCGTCCGGGCATCATGCTGGCCTCGGCCGCGCGCATGTATCTCAACCAGTACGGCGTGGCCGTCGGCCAGAAGGTCGGGGTCTACACGGCGCACGACTCTGCCTACGAGGCCGCCTTCGACCTGAAGCGCGCCGGTGTCGAGATCGCCGCGATCGTCGATTGCCGGCACACGCCCGGTGCTGCCGTTCTGGCGGAAGCCCGCTCGCTCGGCATCGACGTGCTCGCCGGTCAATCGGTCGTCAACACCTCGGGCAAGCTGCGCATCTCGTCCATGACCGTTGCCCGCAACGGCGGCGGCTCTCCACGCAAGATCGCGGTCGACGCGCTGCTGGTCTCGGCCGGCTGGACGCCTTCGGTGCACCTGTTCTCGCAGTCGCGCGGCAAGGTGAAGTTTGAGCCGGAAACGCAGCGTTTCCTGCCCGGCACCTATGCGCAGGATTGCCTCTCCGTTGGCGCCTGCAACGGCACGGATGATCTGCAGCAGACGATCGAGGAATCGCTGGCCGCGGGTGAACTGATGGCCCAGGCGGTCGGCAAACCATCCGGCGGCAAGATCAGCATCACCGCCGAGCAGGCGCATCAGTGGACGGGCGGCATGATCGGCGCTGCCGAAGGGGCGGGTCCGGAGACCCGCACCAAGGCGTTCATCGATTTCCAGCACGACGTCTGTGCCAAGGATATCCGCCTTGCCGTGCGCGAAGGCATGCACTCGATCGAGCATATCAAGCGCTTCACCACGAACGGCATGGCGTCGGATCAGGGCAAGCTCTCCAACATGCATGGTCTGGCGATTGCCGCCGAAATGCTGGGCAAGGAGATCCCGCAGGTCGGTCTGACGACCTTCCGTGCGCCCTACACGCCGGTCACCTACGGTACGCTGATCGCGCATTCGCGCGGCGAGCTGTTCGACCCGGCGCGCAAGACGCCGTTGCACCCGTGGGAAGAAGCGCAGGGTGCGGTGTTCGAGGATGTCGGCAACTGGAAGCGCGCCTGGTTCTATCCGCGCGCCGGTGAGACGATGCATCAGGCGGTCGCCCGTGAATGCAAGACGGCGCGCGATGTCGCCGGCGTGTTCGATGCTTCGACGCTCGGCAAGATCGAAGTCGTCGGCCCCGACGCCGCCGAGTTCATGAACCTCATGTACACCAACGCCTGGGACACACTGAAGCCCGGCAAGTGCCGCTACGGCATCATGACCCGCGAAGACGGCTTCGTTTATGACGACGGCGTCGTCGGGCGTCTGGCTGACGATCGCTTCCATGTGACGACGACGACCGGCGGTGCGCCGCGCGTTCTCCACCACATGGAAGACTATCTGCAGACGGAATTCCCGCATCTCAAGGTATGGCTGACTTCGGTGACCGAACAATGGGCGGTCATTGCCGTGCAGGGGCCGAAGGCACGCGAAATCATCGCCCCGCTGGTCGAGGGCGTCGATATTTCCAACGAAGCCTTCCCGCATATGAGCGTTGCCGAGTGCACGGTCATGGGCGTGCCGGCGCGTCTGTTCCGCGTGTCGTTCACCGGCGAGGTCGGCTTCGAAATCAACGTGCCGGCCGATTACGGCCAATCGGTGCTGGAAGCGGTCTGGGCCAATGCAGAGCCGCTCGGCGCCTGCGTCTACGGTACCGAAACGATGCACGTTCTTCGCGCCGAGAAGGGCTATATCATCGTCGGGCAGGATACGGACGGTACCGTCACGCCTCACGATGCCGGTCTTTCCTGGGCGGTTTCCAAGAAGAAGACGGATTTCGTGGGCATTCGCGGGCTGAAGCGACCGGATTTGGTGAAGGAAGGCCGCAAGCAGCTCGTCGGTCTTATCACCAAGGATCCGAACCTGGTGCTCGAAGAGGGTGCACAGATCGTCGCCAACCCGAACGAGCCGAAGCCGATGACGATGCTCGGCCATGTGACCTCGTCCTACTGGTCGGAAAATCTTGGGCGATCGATCGCCTTTGCGCTGGTCGCCGATGGCCGCAAACGGATGGGCGAAACGCTCTATGTGCCGATGCCCGACAAGACGATCGCCGTCGAGGTGACTGATATGGTGTTCTTTGACAAGGAAGGAGGCCGCATCAATGGCTGATATGGCAGTTCGCAAATCCGCTCTTTCCGGCCAGCATGGCGGCTCGGCCACGGTACGGCTGACGCCAGCCTCTGCGGCAAGCCGCGTGGCGCTTCGCGCGCCGGCGGAGTCGCTCAAAGCTCTTTCCTCCGCGCTTGGTGTCACGGTGCCGGCTTCCCCGAAAACCTCCGGTCGCAAGGGTGGTCGTGCTGCCCTCTGGCTCGGCCCGGATGAATGGCTTGTCATCGACGAATCCGGGGCAGACCTGATGGGTGCGCTCGCCAAGTCGGGCGTGCTGCATTCGGCCACCGACGTCTCGCACCGAAACGTCGCGGTTATCGTCTCCGGCCCCGGGGCGGAAGCGACGATCTCCGCGGGCTGCCCGCAGGATCTGTCGCTCGAGGTCTTCCCGGTCGGCGCCTGCTCGCGCACGCTGTTTGGAAAGGCCGAGATCGTGCTCTTCCGCACCGAGGACGATACATTCCGAGTCGAATGCTGGCGTTCGTTTGCGGATTTCGTATTCGGCCTGCTGGCCGAGGGCGCCGAAGACGCGGCGCATTAAGCGCTGCTAACTTGCAATGCCCGATCGGGGATGGTGCTCTTGTGCCGTCCCCGATCGGCTTCAAGTTGTATGACGGCTGTCATTCGTGTCATCATCCACCGGGCGTGCGCGGTCCGTATCGAAGCGCCGTCGCAACGAGTGGGGGATGTCTTTGATGATGCTGCATCACGTTTCCATTGTCGCCATGGATCTCGACCGTTCCGTCGGCTTCTATCGCAATGTCTTCGGTCTCGAGCAAATCGAGAGGCCACCTTTCAGTAGTGTTGGAGCGTGGTTCGCCTGCGGGGCGCTGCAGGTCCACATCATTGTCAATCCGGCCGGAACCTTCCGGCGTGCGGCGACCATAGACACGACCGACGGACATTTCGCGTTCCGTACCGATGATTTCGAGGGATGTATCCGGGGGCTGATTGCGAAGGGTTTTCGCGAGGATGCTCCAGAGGGCGATCCCTGGCGGTTGCGTGTTAGGCGCAATGGCCCGGCGGGGTTTCCACAAGCCTATCTGCTCGATCCCGATCGCAATATCGTTGAAATCAACGGCGCGCCATAGCGACGCGTCAAACACCGCCCACCAAAGTCAAGAGCATAAGGTCTACGCGTCTTCCGGCCGGTCCTTGGGGTCGAACTGGATGATGGTGATCCACCGCGCGGTGAGCGCCGGTTTCTTCTCGTTCTCGATCTCGATTGTGACCTCATAGGTCGTCATCAGCATGCCGGCGCCGCGGAAGCGGGCTTCGGCGAGGACAAAGTGGCCGCGGATGCGTGCCCCCGATTTGACCGGCGAGAGGAAACGGACGTTCTCGAAGCCGTAATTGATGCCCATGGTCTGCTCGCGGACCTTCGGCAGGCTGTCGTAGTTCATCGCCGAGAGCAGCGAGAGGGTAAGAAAGCCGTGGGCGATGGTGCTGCCGAAGGGACTTGATGCAGCGCGCTCCGGATCGACGTGGATGTACTGATGGTCGTTGGTCGCATGCGCAAACGCATCGATCATGGCCTGATCGACGACGATCCAGTCCGAGAGACCGGTTTCAGTGCCGACCAACCCACGTACATCCGCGAGCGAAATTTCCTTGGCCATTGATTCCCCATGAGAAAGCGGCTGCGCAAGCCTTACAATGGGATTGTGACGATTGCGACAAGGAATTGCAGGCGGGAGCCCGTCAGATCAACTTTCGAGATAGAAAGAGACCGAGCGGCGCGGTACGATGGCAGAAGTTGCGGATTTCTCCGGCGCATCCGGGGCAAGAAGCCGCCATGAAGGCGGTCCGGGTAATGTAAAGATTTCCTCGCCGCCCGAGCGATTGAAGAGAACCGCCAGCCGCGTGGCCTTGTTGGTTAGGCCATCGCGCGTCGAAAGCACCATTCCGAGCGTGGAAAAGTTCGGCGTCTCCCAGTCTTGCACGCTCATCGCCCGGCCGGAGGGCGAGATCCATTCGACATCGCCGTTGCCCTTGAGGAAGCCCATTTCCGAGAAGGCGGAGAAGCGCTTGCGCAGGCCGGAGATGAATGCGGTATGGGCGATAAGATCGTCGTCGAGCCCTGCCCAGTCGACCCAGGTGATCTCGTTGTCCTGGCAATAGGCATTGTTGTTGCCGCGCTGAGTGCGGCCGGCTTCGTCGCCTGCCGTCAGCATGATGCTGCCGCGGGTGGCAAAGAGCGTGGAGAGCAGCGCCTTCAGGTCGTCATGGCGCTTGCGAATAATATCGGGGTAGCGGGTTTCGCCCTCGACACCGTTGTTCCAAGTGTGGTTCTCGTTGTGGCCGTCGCGGTTTTGCTCACCGTTCGCCTCGTTATGCTTGCCGCTGTAGGATACGACATCCCTCAGCGTGAAGCCGTCATGGGCGGCGAGGAAGTTGACGCTGCGCGTCCCTGTCCCAGCGTTTCGGGAGAAAATATCGGAGGAGCCGGCAAGGGTGGTCGCGAGCGGGCCGGTCTTGTAGTCGTCGCCGCGCCAGTAGCACCTGACATCGTCGCGCACGCGGTCGTTCCATTCGAGGAATGGTGCCGGAAAATTGCCGAGCTGATAGCCGCCTGGGCCGATGTCCCAGGGCTCGGCGATCATTACGCGGTCCGCCAGCACATCATCGGCGAGCATCGCCGTCAACGTTTCGCCATGTGCCTCGAACCCGTCTACGGTGCGGCCAAGTACGGGGGCGAGGTCGAAGCGGAAACCGTCAATCCCTGCGCCGAGCACAAAGTGGCGTAGGCTGTCGATGATCAACTGCCTGATATAGGGATGATCGCAAGCGACGGTGTTGCCGGTTCCGGTATCGTTGACCAGTTCGCCCGGCCGACCGGGCAGGTGGCGATAGAAAGAGAGATTGTCGAGGCCGCGCAGCGACAGCGTCGTGCCGAAGCGGTCGCTTTCGCCGGTGTGGTTGAAGACGAGATCGAGGATGACGGCGATGCCTTCCGCATGGAGCGTCGCAACGGTGTCGCGTAGTTCCGCCATGCCGCCAGGGGCAAGCCGCGGATCGAGCGCCATGAAGGCAATGGGGTTGTAGCCCCAGCTGTTTCGCAGACCGAGCGGCGGCAGATGCCGCTCGTCGATCCACGCGGTGATCGGCATGAGCTCGACGGCGTCGACGCCGATGCGCTTGAGATGGGTAATCACCGAGGGATGTGCCAAAGCCGCGACCGTGCCGCGCTGGGCTTCGGGGACATCCGGATGCAGGATGGTGAAGGGCCGGACAGCGACTTCGTAGATGAAGCCGCCCGGCTTGAAGAGGGGCTTTGCCGGTCTTACCGTGATATCGCGGGTGACGACCGCCTTCGGCACGAGATGCTGTGTCTCGGCGCCGAAGGCGCCGAGCAGGGGATCGTGGTGGAAGGGGCGATCGAGTTCCTTGGCGTAGGGATCGACCAGCAGTTTCGACGGGTCGAACCAAAGGCCGCTGTCAGGCGCATAGACGCCATCGGCGCGGTAGCCATAGAGCGCGCCTTCCTTCAATCCGTCGACGAAGAGGCGATGGACATGGTCATCGCCGCGTTCCATCGGCAGGCGGGCCAGTTCCTTGTCGTCGTCGCTGAACAGGCACAACTCGATCTGTCCGGCATTGTGCGACCAGACGGCGAAATCAACGCCGGTCTCAAAGATGCTTGCCCCGCCTTGCCCGGATTTGTTCGCCGCCATGCTGCTCCGGTCAGGTGATCACGGAGGGAGCATCGCGGCCTGTGCGGCTGCGGATATCCGCAATGGTCTCGGCGGCGGCGATAAGATCGGCGAGCGCCTGCTGCGTCTCGATGTTGTGGCGGGTGGAATCCGGTTCGTACCGCTCGAGGTAGACGCGCAAGGTGGCGCCCGATGTTCCCGTTCCCGAGAGACGGAAGACAACGCGCGAGCCGCCTTCGAAGAGGATACGAATGCCCTGATGCTCGCTGACGGACTTGTCGACCGGGTCGTGATAGGCAAAGTCATCTGCCTTCTCGACTTTCAGTGGGCCGAAGGCCTGGCCCGGCAGGGAAGCAAGCTGGCTGCGCAGGTTGGCGATCAGGCCGTTTGCTGCGTCGGTATCAACGCCTTCATAGTCGTGGCGCGAATAGTAGTTGCGGCCATAGGTCTGCCAGTGCTGGGTGACAATGTCCTCGACGCTCTCGCCGCGGACGGCCAGAATGTTCAGCCACAGCAGAACCGCCCAGAGGCCGTCCTTCTCGCGCACGTGGTTGGAGCCGGTGCCGGCGCTTTCCTCGCCGCAGATCGTCGCCATCCCGGCATCGAGCAGGTTGCCGAAGAACTTCCAGCCGGTCGGCGTTTCGTACATGCCGATGCCACGGCGCTCGGCGACGCGATCAGCAGCACCAGACGTCGGCATGGAGCGGGCGATGCCGGCGAGACCGCCGGAATAGCCGGGCGCCAGATTGGCGTTGGCCGCGAGGATCGCAAGGCTGTCGGACGGCGTCACGAAGATGCCGCGGCCGATGATGAGGTTGCGGTCGCCGTCGCCATCGGATGCTGCGCCGAAATCGGGCGCATCGTCGCCCATCATCTCGTCGTAGAGTTCCTTGCAGTGAACCGGGTTCGGGTCGGGATGGTGGCCACCGAAATCGGGCAGCGGCATGAAATTGCGAACCGAGCCGGACGGGGCGCCGAGGCGGTTTTCGAAGATTTCCTTCGCATAGGGGCCGGTGACGGCGCTCATCGCATCGAAAGCGATGCGGAAGCCAAGGCTGATGAGGTTGCGGATCGCGTGGAAGTCAAACAGCTCTTCCATGAGCGCCGTATAGTCTTCGACCGAATCGAGCACCGAGAGAATCATGCCACCGGGCAGCTCGTCCTTGCCGATGCGATCGAGGTTCACATCCGCGAAGTCGGCGATCTTGTAGGTGTCGATCACCTTGGTGCGCGCATAGATCGCGTCGGTGATCTTCTCCGGCGCCGGACCGCCGTTGCTGATATTGTACTTGATGCCGAAGTCTTCGGTGGGGCCGCCCGGGTTATGGCTGGCCGACAGAATGATGCCGCCGAAGGCCTTGTACTTGCGGATGATGTGCGAGGCTGCCGGGGTCGACAGGATGCCGCCCTTGCCGACGATCACCTTGCCGAAGCCATTGGCGGCGGCCATCTTGATCGCCTTCTGGATGACTTCCCGGTTGTAGTAGCGTCCGTCGCCGCCGATGACAAGGCACTTGCCCTGGAACCCTTCCAGCGAATCGAAGATCGACTGGATGAAATTCTCGGCATAGTTCGGCTGCTGGAATACCGGGACTTTCTTTCGTAGGCCCGACGTGCCCGGCTTCTGATCCTGGTAGGGCTTGGTGGATACGGATTTTATCATTTTCTCTCACTTGCCTTTGGGGGCGAGGCTTGAATAGAGGGCAGCGTAGCGCTCGGCGCTCTTTTCCCACGAGACATCCGATTTCATGCCCTGCTTTTGCAATTGGGTCCAGACTTTTTGATCGGCGTAGAGATGTAGCGCGCGGCGGATGGCCTGCAACAGGCCCGATGCCGTCACAGGCGAGAATTGTATCCCGGTTGCCACTTTCGCCGCAAGAGCGGCATGGTTGGCATCGATGACGGTATCGTTCAACCCGCCGGTGCGGGCGACGATCGGCACGCAGCCATAGCGCAGGCCGTAAAGCTGCGTCAGGCCGCAGGGCTCGAAGCGCGAAGGAATAATAATGGCGTCGCAGCCAGCCTGCATGAGATGCGACATCGGCTCGTTGTAGCCGATGGAAACGCCGATCCGTCCGGGGTGGCGGGCTGCGGCGGCGAGCAGCGAACCTTCCAGCGCCGCGTCTCCAGAACCCAGAATGGCGAGCTTTCCACCCATGTCGACGATCTGATCGGCTGTGGCGGCGATGACGTCCATGCCCTTTTGCCAGGTGAGGCGGCTGATAATGCAGAAGATCGGTGCATTGTCGTTGTGCAGTCCGAAGAACTCCGCGACCGAGGTGCGGTTTTCGACGCGGCTTTTCAGTGTGGTGCCGTTGTAATGCGTGTGGACAACAGGATCGGTCGACGGATTCCAGACGTCGGTATCGATGCCATTGACGATGCCGTGGAGCGAATCGATTCGGTTTGCGATGACACCCTGGAGGCCCATGCCGAACTCGGGGGTCAGGATCTCGCCTGCATAAGAAGGGCTGACGGTGGTGATGGCGTGGGCCGTCTGCAGGCCACCCTTTAGGAATCCGATATTGCCGTAGTATTCGATGCTTTCCGTTGCGAAGGCATGCGGCGGCAGGCGGAGGCCGGGGAAGACATCGGCACCGAACTGACCCTGGAAGGCGATGTTGTGGATTGTCAACACGCTCGGCAATTCCGGCGTCGGGTTGTAGCGCATGTAGACTGAGGTCATCGCCGACTGCCAATCATGCGTATGCACGAGGTCGGGTCGCCAGCCCGGCATCAATCCCGCAGCAATCTCGGCGCCGGCAAGCGAAAGCGCTGCGAAGCGGCGCCAGTTGTCGGAGTAGTCCCTGCCCGTCGCATCGAGATAGGGACCGCCGGCGCGGTCGTAATAGGCGGGCGCATCGAGCACGAGGATATCGATCCCCTCGTGCTCCACTTCCAGGACCGTCGCGGGCTCGCCGAGCAGATCATCGAACTGAAGCCGGGCGACGGGATTGCGGATCGCCTTCATGACGGCAGGATAGCCGGGCATGAGGGTCTTGGTTTCGACGCCGAAACGCTTGAGGGCGATCGGCAGGGCGCCCGCCACGTCGGCGAGGCCCCCTGTCTTGATAAGTGGGAAGACTTCGGACGAAACCGAAAGAACTTTCATTGGTCACATACCCAGCTTGTCGATCATTGGCTGGGTGATCAGGCAAATTCCGCTTTCGGTTCGCCGGAAGCGCTTGGCATCGAGGTCCGGATCCTCGCCGACGATGAGGCCCTCCGGAATGACGACGCCGTGGTCGATCACGACATTCCGGAGCTGGGCGTGCCGGCCGATCTTGACGCTCGGGAGAACCACCGCACCTTCGAGCTTGGAATAGGAGTTGGCGCGCACGCCGGTGAAGAGGAGGCTCTTGTTCAGCGTTGCGCCCGAGATGATGCAGTCGCCGGCCACGACGGACGAGGTCGCCGAGCCACGGCGGTCCTCGTCGTCATGGACGAATTTTGCCGGCGGCGAGATTTCTGCGTAGGTCCAGATCGGCCAGGACTTGTCGTAGATATCCAGTTCCGGAACGATCGCGGTGAGGTCAATGTTGGCCTGCCAATAGGCATCGATCGTCCCAACGTCGCGCCAATAGGGCTCATGCTCGAAATCGGAGCGGACGCAGGATTGCGCGAAGCGATGGGCCACGGCCTTACCGTTCTTGACGATGTATGGGATGATGTCCTTGCCGAAATCCTTGCTGGAGTTCGGGTCGGCCGCGTCGCGGCGCAGCGCATCGATCAGGAACTTCGTGTGGAACACGTAGATGCCCATCGAGGCCAGCGCGAATTCCGGTTTGTCGGGAATACCCGGCGGGTCGGCAGGCTTTTCGATGAAGTCGATAATCCTATCGTTCTGGTCAACATGCATAACGCCGAAGCCGACGGCTTCCATGCGCGGCACTTCCAGGCAGCCGATGGTGACATCGGCGCCGGAATCGACGTGCTGCTGTAGCATCCACTCGTAGTCCATCTTGTAGACGTGGTCGCCAGCGAGGATGACCATGTATTCCGGGCCGTAGGGCTCGATGATATCGATGTTCTGGTAGACCGCGTCGGCCGTGCCTTCATACCATTGCGTCTCGGAGACGCGTTGGGAGGCCGGCAGGATGTCGAAGCTTTCGTTTCGCTCGGGGCGGAAGAAGTTCCAGCCGCGCTGCATATGGCGGATCAGCGAGTGCGCCTTGTACTGGGTGGCGACGCCGATGCGGCGGATGCCCGAGTTCAGGGCGTTCGACAAGGCGAAATCGATAATGCGCGTCTTGCCGCCGAAATAGACTGCCGGCTTGGCGCGACGATCGGTGAGTTCCTTCAGGCGGCTTCCCCGACCGCCGGCAAGAACATAGGCCATTGCGTCGCGGGCAAGTGGCTGAACACGTTTTTCTACCATTTTTATCCTCCCACCAGTCTTCAGTTCTCAGGTTCAAGCATGATTGTCGCCAGAGGCGGCAAGGTGATCGACGCGGCGATGTTGCCGCCGGCGTTGACGGCCTGAACGCGGCCGCCATTGCCCTTGCCGCTGCCGCCGTAGATGTCGGCATCGGTATTCAATATCTCGCGCCACCGTCCCTCGAACGGGAGGCGGACTGTATAGTTCTCGCGGTAAACCGGCGTCAGGTTGCAGATGACGGCGACCGGCTTTTCGCCCGGTGCCTTGCGGATCCAGGCGAAGACGGAGTTCTCGTGGTCGTCGGCGATCAGCCACTCGAAGCCATCGCCCTCGCAATCGCGGGCATGCAGCGCCGGCTTGCTGCGATAGGTAAGGTTGAGGTCGCGCACTAGCCGGCGCATGCCCTCGTGCATGCGGTACTGCAGCAGGTTCCAGTCGAGCGACTTCGCCTCGCTCCACTCGGCCCATTGCGCGAATTCCTGGCCCATGAAGAGCAGCTTCTTGCCTGGATAGCCCCACATGAAGGCGTAGTAGGCCCGCAGATTGGCGAACTTCTGCCAGTCGTCGCCCGGCATCTTGGCGATCAGCGAGCCCTTTCCGTGTACCACCTCGTCATGGGAGAGCGGCAGCACGAAGTTTTCCGAATAGGCGTAGAGCAGGCCGAAGGTCAGTTCGTTGTGATGGTGCTTGCGGTGGATCGGCTCGCGGCTCATGTAGGAGAGCGTGTCGTGCATGAAGCCCATGTTCCACTTGAAGCCGAAGCCGAGGCCGCCTTCGTGCACCGGCTGCGACACTTTCGGCCAGGACGTCGACTCCTCGGCGATGGTCATAACGCCGGGATGCTCGGCGTAGATGCGGGTGTTCATGTTCTGCAGGAAGCGGACGGCCTCCAGATTCTCGTTGCCGCCGTACTCATTCGGGATCCATTCGCCGTGCTTGCGGGAATAGTCGAGGTAGAGCATCGAGGCGACGGCATCGACGCGCAGGCCGTCGAGATGGAACTTCTCGGCCCAGTAGAGTGCATTGTTGACGAGGTAGGAGATGACTTCGGTGCGGCCGAAATTGTAGATCGCGGTGTTCCAATCGGGATGGAAGCCCTTGCGCGGGTCTTCGTGCTCGTAGAGCGCCGTGCCGTCGAACCAGCCGAGGCCGTGTTCGTCGGTCGGGAAATGGGCTGGCACCCAATCGAGGATGACGCCAATGCCGACCTTGTGGCAGCCGTTGACGAAGCGCGCGAAACCCTCAGGCTCGCCGAAGCGGGCGGTCGGGGCATAGAGCCCGGTCGTCTGGTATCCCCAGGACGGATCATAGGGGTGCTCGGTGATCGGCAGGAACTCGATGTGAGTGAAGCCCATGTCGACGCAGTAGGGGATCAGCCGGGATGCCAACTCGTCCCAGGAGAGAAACGTGCCGTCATCACGCCGCTGCCAGGAGCCGGCATGAACCTCGTAGATTGAAATCGGCTGACGACGCTTGTCGGTCTCGCTCCAGTGCTTCAGATGCGCTTCGTCGTCCCATTCCTGCAGCAGTTCGGACGCCGCGACCGAGGCCGTCTTCGGGCGCAACTCGCTGCGACGGGCAAACGGATCGGCCTTCAGCGGCAGAAGAACGCCGTCGTGGCCGCGGATCTCGAATTTGTAGGCGACGTCCGTCGGAACATCAGGGGCGAAGATCTCCCAGATACCGGCGCCGGAGCGGAAACGCATAACATGGCGGCGGCCGTCCCAGCCGTTGAAATCACCGACGACGGAGACACGCTGGGCGTTCGGCGCCCAGACCGCGAAATGGATGCCCTGTGCGCCCTCGTGCTTGATCCAGTGCGCGCCCATCTTGTCGAAGAGGCGTAGGTGGGAGCCCTCCCGCACGTAATAATCATCCATCGGTCCAAGGACTGGTCCGAAGCTGTAGGGGTCGGTCACAGCCCACTCGGCGTCCCCGCGCCGCGCGCGGTAACGCACCGGCTGCAGCTTCGTCACCGAAACCTGTCCGGCGAAAAAGCCGTCCGGATGCTGCCGACTCAGTTCCCCGATGGCGCTGCCATCGAGCGCCATCGCCGTCACCTCTTCGGCACCCGGAATGAAGCAGCGGGCGACATAGGCATCGCCCGATTTGTGAACGCCGAGAACGGCGAACGGGTTGGAATGCGACCCTGCGAGGATTGCCGCTATCTCGTCTGCCGAAATCTCCCAGGGAAGTCTGACTTCAAGGGTGGCTTTCGGCGTTTTCATCCGGCTCTCCAGATTTCCTTGGCATATTGGCGTATCGTTCGGTCGGACGAGAACCAGCCCATCCGCGCCGTGTTGCAGATTGCCTTCGAACTCCATGCCGATGGATCGGTCCAGAGTTGGTCGACGTCGCGCTGGGCCTGGGCATAGGCATCGAAATCGGCAGCAACCATGAACCAGTCATGCGCATAAATGCCCTCGATCAGCGCCGCGTATCGGTTTCGGTCGTCATGCGAGAAGACGCCCGAACTGATCGCCGACAATGCCTGAGACAGCTCACGCGACGCCTCGATGATGGCGCGGGGATTGTGGCCATCGGCACGGGCGGCGGCGACTTCGTCGGCACGCAGACCGAAGATGATGATGTTGTCCTCGCCGACGTGATCGCGCATCTCGACATTGGCGCCGTCGAGCGTTCCGATGGTCAGCGCGCCGTTGAGGGCGAACTTCATGTTGCCGGTGCCGGATGCTTCCATGCCGGCCGTCGAGATCTGCTCGGACAGGTCGGCGGCGGGCACCATGACCTCGGCCAGAGAGACGTTGTAGTTCGGTACGAACACGACCTTCAGCAAGCCGCGGACGGCCGGGTCGTTGTTGATCGTGCGGGCGACGTCGTTGATCAGTTTGATGATCAGCTTGGCGTTATGATAGCTCGGTGCCGCCTTGCCGGCGAAGAGTTTGACGCGCGGGACCCAGTCCAGCTCGGGGTGCGAGCGAATCTGATCGTAGAGCGCGACGGCCTCGATGATGTTGAGCAGCTGGCGCTTGTATTCGTGGATGCGCTTGATCTGAATATCGAACATCGCCGACGGATCGAGCTTGATGCCCATGCGGCTGGCGACAAGATTGGACAAGGCGACTTTGTTGGCACGCTTAACCGCCGCAAACTTTTGCTGGAAGCTTGCATCGTTCGCGAACTTGTCGAGGGGCTTCAGCTTTTCGGCATCATCAAGGAAGTCGTCACCGATCGCCTCCCGGATCAGCGAGGTCAGGCCGGGGTTGCACTGCTGCAACCAGCGGCGCGGCGTAATGCCGTTCGTCTTGTTGTTGATGCGGTCGGGATAGAGCTTGTGCAGGTCGGCAAAGACCGTAACCTTCATCAGGTCGGTGTGCAGCGCCGAAACGCCGTTGATCGAATGGGCGCCGACGAAGGCGAGATTGCCCATCCGCACGCGGCGCTCGCCGCTTTCCTCGATCAGGGAAATCGATCGGATCTCCGTCTCGGAGAAAGTCTTGGTCTTGCGCGCCTCGACCAGCACCTTGGCGTTGATCGCGTAGATGATCTGCATGTGGCGCGGCAGCAGGCGCTCGAAGAGCGGAATCGGCCAGCTTTCCAGCGCTTCGGGAAGAAGCGTGTGGTTGGTGTAGCCGATCGTGCCGCGGGTGATGTCCCAGGCCTGGTCGAAGTCGAGGCCGTGAACATCGCACAGCAGGCGCATCAGTTCGGCGACGGAAACGGCCGGATGTGTATCGTTGAGCTGGATCGCCACCTTGTCGGGCAGCGACGTGAAGTCGTCATACTGCTGCAGGTGACGGCGCAAAATGTCCTGCAGCGATGCGGAGGAGAAGAAGAACTCCTGGCGCAGGCGCAGCTCCTGACCGGCCGGCGTCGCATCGGCCGGATAAAGAACGCGAGTCAGGCTTTCCGCCTTGTTGCTTTCGCGCAGCGCGCCGATGTGATCCCCGGCGTTGAAGGCATCGAGCAGGATCGGGTCGATCGGCTGGGCAGACCAGAGGCGCAGCGTGTTGACGCGCTTGCCGCGCCAGCCAACGACAGGCGTGTCGAAGGCCGCGGCAATGACGCGCTCGGCCGGTTTCCACACATAGCGCGGCTCGCCCTCGGGGTTGCCGACGACATCCACCGTGCCGCCGAAGCCGATTTCGTAAGCGCTTTCGCGACGCTCGAACTCCCAGGGATTGCCGTGCGCCAGCCAGCTCTCCGGCAGTTCCACCTGCCAGCCGTCGGCAAGCTGCTGGCGGAAGAGGCCGTGTACGTAGCGGATGCCGTAGCCATAGGCAGGCACCTCGACGGTCGCCATGCTTTCCATGAAACAGGCGGCCAGACGGCCGAGGCCACCGTTACCGAGGGCTGCATCTGGCTCGAGGCCCGCAATGACGGAAACATCGACGCCGAGCGAGGCGAGCGCGTCGCGAACCTGTTCCATGAGGCCGAGGTTCGAGATCGCATCGCGCATCAGGCGGCCGATGAGGAATTCGAGCGAGAGGTAGTAAACGCGCTTGTCGCCGGTCGCATAGACCTTGCGGGTCGATTCCATCCACTTGTCGATGATGCGGTCACGCACGACGAGGATGGTGGCAGTCAGCCAGTCATGAGGCTTGGCGACCTTCGCATCCTTGCCGATGCGGTAGGTCAGGCGCTCGATGATTTCCTCGGCGAGAATTTCAGGCTTGGAACTGCGGGGGGCGGGGGAAGGGATGGTCGGCTTCGAAACGGTGTTCATCGTCAGTCCTCGCCAATTCTGTTTGGTTTCAGTGCGTTATGTCAATTTCAATCGGTTTACCACGCACTAAAGACGCAGTTTATGCATCGTTACAACGCACTTGCAACAAGGGAATTACCCAAACGATAAAATTGACGAGGCTCGACGCTCCTTTGCGGAAAGAGCTTGATTTCAATCGGTTTTCCGATTTTGATACGCGCGTTTCGAAACGAAAAGCCGCTCCGGTTGGTTCCGGAGCGGCTTATTTGTTGGGAAAACTGCGCGAAGAGATCAGTTGATCAAGCGTGTTGTCTGATTGGAGGTCTTTGCGCCGATCTCCTTGAAGGCGGAGAGAAGATCGGACATGCTTTCTGCCTTGAAGTAGTGATTGTCGTCTGTCGCGCAATACTTCAGCAGCGCCTGGCCATTCTCAGGCGCCATGAAGGCGACCGTGTAGATTTCGATATCCTTGCTCTTGGCGGTATTGCACGTGTCCTTGGTCAGGGTGTCATACGAACGACCACCCGATGGATCGTTGTTGTTGTCACCGTCCGTCATGAAGACGATATATTTCTTGGGCGTCTGCTGAGTCTTGGCCTGGTGCAGCGCGGTTTCGTTGTCATTTCCGGCGTTGTTCAGGGCGGTCAAAGACGTGTAGGCCTTGTTCATAGCCCCGCTGGAATTCGTGCCGTTGGCTGCGACCAATGCGTTGACGTAGGTGGTTACACCACTGGTTCCCCAGGCGAGCGCGGTTTCCGCATAGGTTTTGATGTCATAGGCGACGGCACCCGTGCGGGAGTAGATGTGGGTCGGGTCCGCCTTGTCCAGTTCTGCCGTCAGATTGCCGACCGCAAGCTTCAATGCTTCAATTTTAGTGTAATAGCCTGTGCAGGTCTTATTGTTGTTCCTGCCGCAGGTATAGCTGTAGGTGGTCGTCGTCGGCTCGCCCATCGACCCCGATTTATCGAGTGCGAGAAAGATCGAGACGGAACCCTGCTTTTCGGAGTAACCGCTCGCCGTTTCGCTTGCCGCGCCGATATTGGTGGTCTTGAAGCCGATGACGTGTGCCAGGCCGCTCAGATCCATGCTGTAGGAAGATGAGACGCTCACGCTGTAGCTTGCGCCGCCGCTGGAGGTCGTCTTGGTCGCCGTGGCAGTGGTGGCATTCCTCAGTGCGGTCGTGTCGCCAATGAAGTTTGCCATCTGGCCGGCAAGGAAATCCTTCGCGAAGGCCGAGGCGGTCGTTGTGTCGATCTTTCCGTCAGCAAGGGCGGAGGCGGTGGCAAGCGCCGCAGCATCGGAGGCTTCCTGCAGCTGATGCTTCGCCATTGCAGCGTTGGTGATGTCAACGGCGAGCGCGCCCGCTCCTATTGTGACCGGCAGCAGAACTGCGCTTATGATCCCGAAATTGCCATACCGGTCGTTCCGCAGCCGAGACAGGCTCGACTTCAGCGCTTGAAAGGTGCTCATCATGTTCACCTGAGTTAGTGCCCCAATATGCTTAACTCATGCGCCTCAATTCTTGAGTTCACCTTTATCAGGTCGTTAAGATTCTAACGGAATGTCACTTTCTTGTGCGCAGCCTCGGTGAAAACGCCTTGCCTGAGGGATGCGCAGCGCCAATACAGCTATCGGATGTCAATCAACTGAGCGGGATCACATCCACTGCCTGGACGGCGCGTTGGCCGCCGTAGCTCTTCAGGACGCCGATGACAGGCGCGACGTCGGCGTAGTCGCGGCCATAGGCGACGACGATGTGGTCGGTGCCGGCTGGGATGTTGTTCGTCGGGTCGAGCTCGATCCAACCGATCGTTTCGCCGCACCAGACCCTGACCCAGGCGTGCATGGCGTCGGCGCCCTCCAGCCGCTCCTTGCCGGGCGGCGGAATGGTGCGTAGGAAGCCCGAGACATAGCCAGCCGGGATGCCGAGGCTGCGGAGCGCAAGGATCATCACATGGACGAAGTCCTGGCAGACGCCGCTCTTCAACTGGAAGGCCTCGAGCGGGGTCGTATCGACGGTCGTGGCTTCGGCGTCGTAGGTGAAATCCCGATGAATTTTGGCGCAAAGTGCCGTGGCGATCTGCAGCACCGTCAGTGACGGTTCGGCGCAGGCCTTCGCATATTCCGAGATCGCGCGCGTTTCCGGCAGGCGGGGGCTGTTGCCGAGAAAGTGGTGCGGGGAATCGGGCTTCAGCGACCAGACGCCCGCGACTTCATCCGGCAGCTTCGCAAGCACCGGCGAAAAATCTACCGAGATCGAATGGCTCTCCACCTGGACGCGGGCCTGCATCCGAATGTCCAGCTTCTCGTGCGGCGCGCGCAGCATGAAGGAGGTTGCCGGGTGCTCGAAGAAATCGACGAAGTGCGCCTGCTCGTCCGGCGTTGGCGAGACCTTGATCGAGCCGGCAATCAGCCGCTGACGGTTTGGCAGCGACAACGGCATCAGCCGCATGATGTGGCGCGCGCCGGAAGCCGGCGTGTCGTAGATGTAGCCCATGTGCAGGGAGAGGTCGTAGAGCACGCGCGTCACCCGAGATATGTGCGGGCGAGAAGGTCGGACAGCAGTTCCAGCTCGCGTTCGAGGCGACGATAGACATCGACACTCATCGTCTCGGGCGTCATGACGGCAAGGCCGGAGTGCAGACGCATCGCTTCGCGGTAGAACGGCGACATCTGGCCGTTGACCAGTGCGTTCGGCAGTTGTTCGACCTCGCGGTGGATCTCATTCATCTGGAAGAGGATCGAACGCGGGTTGAGCGGATCGAGCGCGAGCAGATCGGTCACAGTCAGGCGGGCGGTGTTGACGTTATAGCGACGGCGATGGGTCATGACGCTGTCGCCGATCTCGAGCAGCATGTCGAGCGCGCCGTCCGGGGCGTCCGGCCCCGACATGTGGCCGAGCAGGCGCGTCATGTGCAGGCCGCGCTCGATATGGCGGCCGAGCGAGAGGAAGCGCCAGCCGGTGAAGCGATACATGTTCTCGTGCACGAGACCTGCGAAGCCGGCGAGCTTGCGCAGCAGGATCGTCATCGCATGGCTGGCGTCGTCGCCGGGCGAGATCGTCTCGTGGAACCGTCGCGCGGTCTTGGCGAGATCGGTGAGCGCCAGCCAGCCGTCCGGCGAGAAGCGGTCGCGGATATTGCTGGCGGAATAGACGGCGCTGTCGATGTTGCGCAGCAGTGTGTTTGGCACCGCGTCTTCGGTGTCGATGTCGACGGCCGCCAGATAGGCAGTCACGTCGGCCAGCAGCGGCTGGCTCGGATCGGCGGCTTCCGCAAAGCGGGCGTGCCAGGCGCGCAGGATGCGCAGCGCGCCTTCCGCGCGTTCGATGTAGCGGCCGAGCCAGAACAGGTTGTCGGCGGCGCGGCTCGGCAAACTGCCCGGCATGTTGCGGGTGAAGCTGCCTTCCGCCGGCAGCAGCGTATGGCGTTCAACCGGCTTGTCGCTAACGATCCACACGTCAGCGGCCGCACCGCCCGATTGCATGGCGATGGCTGAAACGTCGTCGCTGCCGCCGATGCGGGCAAAACCGCCCGGCATGATCTGCCAGCCATTGGCCGTGCGGGCGGCAAAGACGCGCAAGGACATCGGCCGCGGCGTCAGCTTGCCGCCGATCCAGGCCGGTGTCGTCGACAGCGTCACGACTTCCTGCCCGACGAGTCTTGCGCCGTCGGAATTCAACCAATCGCCGATCGAGTCCTTGGCGGTAGCGCGCAAGCTCGAGCCGAGCACGGATTCGCCGCTGTCGTCGAAGAAGGGTGCGCGCGAATAGGCGGGGCCGATCACCATTTTCTCGATGTTCTCGGCCACATGCTCGCGCTCATCTTTCTGACCGCACCACCAGGTCGCAATCGAGGGGAGTTTCAGTTCTTCGCCAAACAGCCGGCGACAGATCATCGGCATGAAGGCCAGCAGCGCGCGTGTTTCGATGATGCCGCTGCCGAGCGCATTGACGATTGTCACGCTTTCGGCGCGCAGCGCCTCGACGAGGCCGGGCGTACCGATATGCGAATTCTGGTTCAGTTCGAGCGGGTCGGCATAGGCTGAATCAAGGCGGCGCCATAGCACAGTGATCGGCTTGAGCCCCGAAACGGTGCGGACCATGACCTTGCCGTTGACGACGGTCAGGTCTTCGCCTTCGAGCAGCATGAAGCCGAGATAGCGGGCGATATAGGCGTGCTCGTAGTAGGTTTCGTTGGCGGGGCCGGGCGTCAGGACGGCGATACGGTCGTCGCCGCTGTGCTTCATGCCCTGCAACGAATCGCGGAACGCGCCGAAGAAGGAGGCCAGCCGGTGGACGGGCGTTTCCGCGTAGATGTCGGAGAAGGCGCGGGTCGTCGCGACGCGGTTTTCCAGCGCAAAGCCGGCGCCTGAGGGAGCCTGGGTGCGGTCGGCCAGCACCCACCAGTTGCCGTCAGGGCCGCGGCCGATCTCGAAGGCGCAGAAATGCAGATAATGGCCGCCAGCTGGAGTGACGCCAACGAGCGGACGCTGGTACTCCGGATTGGCGGCGATGAGTGCTGGCGGCAGGACGCCGTCCTCGACGAGCCGATTCTGGCCGTAGATGTCGGCAACGATCGCCTCAAGCAGGTCGGCGCGCTGAACGAGGCCGGCGGATACTGCCTCCCATTCGCGCGCATCGATCAGGACAGGCACATGCGAGAGGGGCCAGGAGCGCTCGGCGCTGCCGGTGCTGCCATAGGCGCGGTAAAAGACACCGGCATCCCGCAGGTAACGGTCGGCCCGGGTGAAGCGCTCGGTCAGATCCTTTTCGGGCATGCCGCTCAGATGCGCGAAGAAACGTTGCCAGACGGGCCGGATGGCGCCGTTTGTGTCGACCATTTCGTCGGCGACGCCAGGCAGAGGGGCATAACCGAGTACCGCATCGTTTCCGGTGCGGCTGCGTGGCTCTTCCCTCAGTTCGGCCGTCGGTTTTTTGCCCATTTTGTCCTAACGTCTAGATTCCCACCGGTCGCCGAAGATCCAGCGTCAGCGGGAATTCCGGTGAAGCTGTCTCGGCATGCGGAATGAATGCACCTGCCGTATGCCCCCACGGCTCGAATCGCGCCAGACGCCTTGCTTCCGCTTCGTTACCATTGACCGGGAAGGTGTCATAGTTACGCCCGCCCGGATGGGCAACATGATAGATGCAGCCGCCGATCGAACGCTTCGACCATGTATCATAAATGTCGAAGGTCAGCGGTGTGTTGACCGGCAAAAGCGGATGCAATCCCGACGCTGGCTGCCAGGCCTTGAAGCGGACGCCGGCGACCGAGACACCCGCGCTGCCGGTCGGCGTCAGCGGCACGGTCCGGCCGTTGCAGGTAACGGTGTAGCGGGAGGCATTGCTGGTCTCGAGGCGCACTTGAAGCCGCTCGACGGAGCTGTCGACATAGCGCACGGTGCCGCCGATTGCGCCTTCCTCGCCCATCACATTCCACGGTTCCAGCGCCTGGCGCAGCTCCAGTTTCGAGCCCTCGTATTCGACCTCGCCGCAGAAGGGGAAGCGGAATTCGAGCTGCGCCTTGAACCATTCCGGGCTGACGTCGAAGCCGTTCTGCTTGAGATCGCCGAGCACGTCGAGGAAATCGGCCCAGACGAAGTGCGGCAGCATGAAGCGGTCGTGCAGCGTCGTGCCCCAGCGGACGAAGCGGCCGTCGGCGGGGTTTTGCCAGAAGCGGGCGATGAGCGCGCGCACCAGCAATTGCTGGGCAAGCGACATGCGGGCATTCGGCGGCATTTCGAAGCCGCGGAACTCGACGAGGCCGAGGCGGCCGGTTGGGCCATCGGGGGAAAACAGCTTGTCGATGCAGATTTCGGCGCGGTGGGTGTTGCCGGTGACGTCGATCAGCGTGTTGCGGAACAGCCGGTCGGTGATCCACGGCAGCGGCGTCGGGCCGCGCCCGGGCGCGGGGATCTGGGCAAGCGCCGTTTCCAGCTCGTAGAGGCTGTCGTGGCGGGCTTCGTCGATGCGCGGCGCCTGGCTGGTCGGGCCGATGAACATGCCAGAGAACATGTAGGAGAGCGAGGGGTGGCGCTGCCAGTGCAGCACCAGGCTCTTCAGAAGATCGGGGCGGCGCAGGAACGGGCTGTCGCCGGGATTGGCGCCGCCGACGACCACGTGGTTGCCGCCGCCGGTGCCGGTGTGGCGGCCGTCGATCATGAACTTGTCGGCGCCGAGGCGGCTTTGCCGGGCTTCCTCGTAGATCGCCGTGGTGATGTCGACGCAATCCTGCCAGTTCGAGGCGGGATGGATGTTGACCTCGATGACACCGGGATCGGGGGCGACGCGGATGACATTGATGCGCTCGTCCTGCGGTGGCGAATAGCCTTCGATGTGGACGGGCAGGCCGAGTTCGGCCGCTGCGTTTTCGGCGGCGGCAATCAGCTCGAGGTAGTCCTCGATGCGCTCGACCGGCGGCATGAACACGCAGAGCCTGCCGTCGCGCGGTTCCACCGAGATCGCGGTGCGCACGGCGCCGCCGATTTCGCCGATCGTCTGCTCGACGCGGTTCTGGCTGCTGTCATCGGTCTGACGGGACGCTTCCGGCATGGCGCGGCCGCTGGGCACGAAGACTTCGGGCAGCGGCTGGCGCGGGATAGAGGGATCGGCGGGATGGATATAGGGAAAGCGGGCCGGTGGCACATAGGGCAGGGTGCCGAGCGGCAGGCGGTAGCCGACGGGGCTGTCGCCGGGCACGAGGAAGATCTTGCCGCGGCGGGTCTTCCATTTCTCGCTGACCCAGCGCCTGCCCGAAGCCCTGGCGTTCCATGCCTGGACGGGCAAGATATAGCCGGTCGGCGTCGTCAGGCCGCGCTCGAAGACGCGGGCGATGCGGCTGCGCTCTTCCGGGTCCTTCAGCTTGGAATTGGACGGATCGACGTTTTCGGGCAGGCTGCCTTCCTTGATGATCCATTCGGCCGGATCCTCGTAGGCGGGCAGCACCATATCGGTCTCGATCGCCAGTTCCCTGGCGATGGCGTTGAGCAGGTTCGAGGCGTCCTCGGCCTTGGCGCCGGTCTCCTTGCCTTCGCCGGCGATCAGATCCGGGTTCTGCCAGATCGGCCTGGCGTCCTTGCGCCAGTAGAGCGAGAAGGTCCAGCGCGGCAGGCTTTCGCCGGGGTACCACTTGCCCTGGCCGTAATGCAGGAAGCCGCCGGGGGCGAAGCGCTCGCGCAGCTTGCGGATCAGCATGTCGGCCTTGTCGCGCTTGGTCGGGCCGACGGCGGCGGTGTTCCATTCCTCGGATTCGAAGTCGTCGATGGAGACGAAGGTTGGCTCACCGCCCATCGTCAGCCGTACGTCCTCGGCTTCGAGGATGCGGTCGACCTTGGCGCCAAGTTCGTTAAGCTCGTGCCAGCTGTCGTCGGAAAAGGGCTTGGTGATACGCGGATGCTCGGCAACGCGCGCGACCTTCATGTCGAAGGCGAACTCGGTGTTGGCCTCGCCGTAGAGCGCGCCGGAGATCGGCGCGGCGTTGCGGTAGTGCGGGGTGGCGGCCAGCGGAATGTGGCTTTCGCCGGTCAGAAGACCCGAAGTCGGGTCGAGGCCAACCCACCCGGCGCCGGGGAGATAGACCTCGCACCAGGCATGCAGGTCGGTGAAGTCGACTTCGGTGCCCGAAGGGCCATCGAGCGCCTTCAGGTCGGGCGTCAGCTGGATGAGATAACCCGAGACGAAGCGGGCGGCGAGGCCGAGATTGCGCAGGATTTCGACCAGCAGCCAGCTGGAATCGCGGCAGGAGCCGAGCGCCAGCTTCAGCGTTTCCTCCGGGGTCTGGACACCCGGTTCCATGCGGATGACGTATTCGATGTCGTTCTTAAGCCGCGCATTGAGGCCGACGATGAAATCCGTGGTGCGAACCGGTGTGCGGTCGATGCCGGCGAGATAGGCGGCCAGCGCCGGCTCCACCGGCTGCGGCTGCATGTAGATCTTCAGGTCGTCCCTGATGTCTTCGGGATAGGAGAAGGGCCACATCTCGGCGCTCTCCTCGATGAAGAAATCGAAGGGATTGTAGACCGTCATGTCGGCGACGAGATCGACCTCGATCTTGAACTCAGTGACCGGGTCGGGGAAGACGTAGCGGGCGAGATAGTTGCCGTAGGGATCCTGCTGCAGGTTGACGAAATGATTGGACGGCGAGACCTTCAGCGCATGGCTGATGACCCGCGTTTTCGAATGCGAGGCGGGCTTGAGGCGGATGATCTGAGGCCCGAGGCGGACCGGCTTGTCGTATTTGTAATGCGTCAGATGATAGATGCTGGCTTTGATCGACATGTATTGCCTTGTCCGCTGCCGTATCGTTGACGGCATTTGCTATTCCCTGATGGCAGTGTGTGCAATGCAGCGAAAGAATGCAAGTCGGTAAGGCAAAGCCGGCTAACCCTTTAGGCAGCCTTCGCAAAAGTCACTGAGGCTTTGAGGCCCTTTCCGTTCGCGCCGGGCTCCAGCGTCAGCGCCGCATTGAAGAGGCCCGCGATCTCCTCGACGATCGGCAGTCCGAGCCCGGCGCCCGGCGCGCCGGAATCGCTGCCACGCGAAAAACGCTGCCGGACGGCGGCAAGCTTATCGGACGGAATGCCGGGGCCATTGTCCTCGACGTCGAGGCAGACGGTGTCATCCGTCTCGGATATCCGGACGGTCACCTCTGCGCCCTTGCCTGCATAGGCGATGGCGTTTCCAGCAAGGTTGCGTAGCAGTTCGCCGATCAGCAAAGGCTCGGCACGGACGAGCGCAGGGCGGTCACCTTCGAAGCCGAGGTCGATGCCGGCCTCGGCGGCGGCCGGGATGAGCTCCCCGGTGATTTCCTGCGCGATGGCCGTCAGGTCGATCGAGGACGCCGTCAGCGCCTCCTTGGCCGTTGCGGCATCGATCTTCGCCATCAGCAGCAATTGCGCGAGGATTCGTTCGGCATGAGCAACGGCCTGATCGCCCTTCAAGGCCGATCCTTGTGCTTCGACCAATGTGCCGGCACGGGCCGATAACGCGAGCTGCATGCGGATGATCGCAAGCGGGGTACGCAACTGGTGGCTGGCGTTGCCGGTGAAGTTGCGAAGCGCATCGAGCGCCGATTCCAGGCGCACCATGAAGCCGTTGACCGTATCGACCAGCGGCTGCACCTCGCTTGGAACCGATTGTTCGATCGGATGGAGATCGTCGGGGCTGCGCTCGCCAATCGCGTCGCGCAGCTTGTAAAGCGGACGCAGCGCGACGGTGACCGAGATCCAGACGATGACGGCAGCCCCTGCGATCATCAAGGAGAGGCGGAGCGCCGAGCGGAAGAGGATGGCGCGGGCAAGCTGACGGCGGGCAATCGTGGTTTCGGCGACGGTAACGGCGAAGGGCACGGAGCGGATACCTGTCGAGGCCGAGCGCTTGAGCGTTGCGACACGGATCGGCTCGCCACGGAACGTATCATCAGCAAAGGCGGCGGTGTCACCCACGGTTTCGGCAAGGACCGGAAGCGCCTGGTAGCCGGTGATGAATTTTCCGGGCGGCCCGTCGACGCGGTAGAAGACGCGGTCCTGTGCTGCCGAGGTCAGCATCTCCAGCGCGACATAGGGGATATCGACCTCGAGCGTGCCATCTTCCGCGACGACCACGCGTTCGGCGATGGCGAGTGCCGAGCCGGCTAGCACCCGGTCCGATACGATGTTGGAGGTCTGCACGGCCTCGCGGTAGGTGTCCGCAAGCGCGACCATGCCGATGATGGCGGTCGAGATCAGCAGCCAGAACAAGAGCCTTCGTCTGAGCGAATAAGCTGTTGTCATGGGGCCTCGGGCAGCTTGTCGAGATAGTAGCCGATACCGCGTGCCGTCTTCACGGTGAGGCCATAGGGCGACAGCCGCTTCCTCAAACGGCTGACATATTGCTCGATCGCATTGGCCGAAATGTCGTCGTCGAAGGCGGTCAGCGACTGGATGATCGCTTCCTTGGCAACGACCTTTCCCGCGCGCATGAAGAGGATTTCAAGAAGGCCAAGCTCGCGGGCGGGAATGTCCAGCGGTGTCGAGCCGGCGGAGAAGGCGCGCGAATTGAGATCGAGCGAGAGGCCGCCGAAGCTGACGGTCGCCGAATGCAGACCGGCCTGGCGGCGCAGCAGAACGCGAACGCGGGCTTCGAATTCCGAGATGTCGAAGGGCTTGATGAGGTAATCGTCGGCCCCGAGATCAAGGCCCTTGACCCGTTCTTCCGGTGCGCCCCGCGCCGTCAGGATGAGAACGGCCGACCGGTTCTGCCGGGCGCGCATGGCGCGCAGCACCTCCAGGCCGTCCATCTCGGGCAGGTTCAGGTCGAGCACGACGAGATCGAAATTCTCGGCCGCCGTGACAGCGTTAGCAGAGGCACCGTCATGCACGACGTCGACGGCATGGCCGGTGCCGCGCAGGATGGCCGAAAGCCCGTCGGCCAGCGCGATATTGTCCTCCACCAGTAGAATGCGCACGGATGTTCCCTTGATTTTTGAAAAGGATACAGGGTGGGTGCGAAGATGTCATAGCGATTTTTCGGTTTTGGTGGGGGCGCCAAATGGGGCTGACGCGCTGGCTTGCTGGATCGTGGCCGCTCGTGCATTGTCGTGCAATGAGGAGCGTTCTTTTCCTGTTGCTGTGTCTCTGTCCCGGCTTTGCGGCTGCGGACGAGGTGTTCTATCCCGCGCGCTCCGGCAATGCGGAGGCTCCGACGCTTGTCGTTTATTCATCGCTCGACGAGCCTCTGGCGCAGCCGATGATCCATGGGTTCCAGGAGGCGAACCCTGATGTGGCGGTCAGGTACGAAGACATGCTAACGGGGGAAATCTACGACCGCATCGTGCGCGAGACGGATTCCGGCAAGCGTACGGCGGATTTCGCCTTCTCGTCGGCAATGGACCTGCAGGTGAAGCTCTCCAACGACGGCTATGCGCAGGTGAGCAACCTGCCGATGAGCGCGCGCTGGCCGAAATGGGCCAATTGGCGCAATACCGCATACGCGCTGACCTTCGAGCCGGCGGTGTTCGTCTATCACAAGCCGAGCTTCGCCAGTGAGTCGCCGCCGAGTTCGCGCGCCGAATTCGTCGATTACCTCAAGCGCAAGGGCGATGCGGTGCACGGCCGGATCGGCACTTATGACATCGAGCGCTCCGGCGTCGGTTTCCTGTTCATGGCGCGCGACCAGGAGCAGTTCGGGGATATCTGGTCGGTGATCGGTGCCATGGGCGCGGCCGGCGTCAAGCTTTATTCAACGAGCTCGGCCATTCTTGAGCGCGTCTCAGACGGTCGTTTCGTCCTAGGTTACAACATTCTCGGCTCCTACGCCGCTGATTGGGCGAAGCGTCACCCTAATGTCGGGATCGTTTTGCCAAAGGACTATACCGTCGTGATGTCGCGTATCGGCCTTGTCCCGCAGGCGGCTGGTGAGCCCGAGCTGGGACGTCGCTACCTATCCTTCTTCATGTCGAAGGAGGGGCAGACGATCATGGCGCGGGAATTGCAGATCCCGGCCGTCAGTCCTGAGGTCGCGGGGGAAAATACCGCCAATACGATGCAGGAACTCTTGGGCGCACAATTACGGCCCGTTCCCGTCAGCCCCGGATTGATGGTCTATCTGGATCAGGTGAAGCGCGCGCGACTGATCGCGCACTGGAACGAAGTGCTGCGCACGCAATAGGGAGTTCCTCGCGGAATGGGCTACCGGAACAGGCAGGGCCGCTGGGCGTTGGCCAGCAATTCCTGCTTGGTCGCGAAGGATCCGAAAAGCGCGAGGAGACGCTTCTCCTCTTCCTTGTCCAACCGATGACGGCGCGCGAAATCGCGCACGCTCCACACCTGTCGTAAGCCCTCATTTTCGATTTGCTTGGTATCGATGTGAGAACTCATGGCCCAATCCTCCTAGGCCTGCTTAACGCCTGGGCCGCGGACAAGTTCCATCGCGGCCGAATTCTGCGATGTCGCCCGGCCAGGACCAATTGCGGCAAAAAAGTGTCGCTATGGGGTGGATACTTGGCCGGTGTCAGCTAAATGACAGCTTGTTGTGGTCCGCTTTGCAGAACTTCAGCTCCGTGGAGGCGGAGAGGTGAAGTTTCGGGAGGAGCTTGCCGGCCATATCGGACCTTGAAGTCCGTCTGCGGTGTCTTTCCCGATTCCATCGAGAACAACGCGCGGTTCCTCAGCCGCGCCCACGGAGGACATACTCGTGAAGCATACTTTCCTTGCAACCATTTTTGCAGCTGCGATCGCGTTGCCGGCCCATGCGGCCGACTACACCATCATCGCCCCGGCCGCCCCCGGCGGCGGTTGGGATCAGACCGCCCGTTCGCTCCAGACCGTCATGCAGAAGGAAGGCATCTCAGGCAACGTTCAGGTTCAGAACGTTCCTGGCGCCGGCGGCACCATCGGTCTCGCCCAGTTCACCGGCCAGAACAACGGCAACCCGAACGCACTGATCGTTGGCGGCTACGTCATGGTCGGCGCGATACTGACCAACAAGTCGCCAGTCACCCTCAAGGACGTCACGCCGATTGCCCGCCTCACCGGTGAATACGAGGCGATCGTCGTCCCGGCTGCGTCCGACATCAAAACGATGGCCGATCTCGTTGCCAAGCTGAAGCAGGATCCGGGCTCGGTTTCCTGGGGCGGCGGTTCGGCAGGCGGCACCGACCATATCGCAGTCGGTCTGATCGCCAAGGCTGCCGGCGTCGACCCGACGAAGATCAACTATGTCGCCTTCTCCGGTGGTGGTGAAGCTCTGGCTGCTATTCTCGGAGGGCAGGTTACCGCGGGCATTTCCGGCTACGGAGAATTCGAATCGCAGGTGAAGGCCGGGCAGCTCCGGCTTCTGGCTGTTTCCAGCGACAAGCGCATCGAGGGCGTCGACGCGCCGACGCTGAAGGAGTCGGGCCTTGACGTCGCTGTCCAGAACTGGCGCATGGTTGCTGCAGCACCTGGTCTTTCGGCCGAGCAGACGGCTGCGATCACCGCCGATTTCGACAAGCTTTCGAAGTCCGCCGGTTGGCAGGAAATCCTGAAGACCAAGGGCTGGGCTGATACCTACCTCGCCGGCGATGCTTTCAAGGCACAGCTCGACAAGGACGTTTCGGCAACCGAAACCATCCTCAAAGAGATCGGACTTGTTCAATGAGCAGGGGTAACGAACCCTTGGCAACGAAGCGCCGCCCCGACTGGGCGGCGCTGGTCATCGCCATCTGTCTTTTCGTCGTCGCCGCCGTCATGCTTTGGGATGCCTCGCACATGCGCGCCATCGCCCAGTATGACCGTATCGGTCCGGCAACCGCACCCAAGGTCGTGGCCTTCGGGCTGATCGGTCTCGGCATCTGGACCGTTTTCGAAGCCTGGCGCAACGAGTTTCCGGAGCGGGAGCATCAGGAAGTCGCTCCTGTCATCTGGATTGTCGCCGGCCTTGCCGCGCAGATGCTGCTTCTCAAGACAGCAGGCTTTTCGATCGCAACCGGCATTCTCTTTGCGTTCACGGCGGCCGGCTTCGGACGTCGCAAACTTTGGATCTCGATCCCTGCGGGCATCGCCTTCAGCTTCGTCGTCTGGGTGATCTTCGCGAAGCTTTTGCAGCTGACCCTGCCTGCCGGGCCGTTCGAACGAATCTTTTTCTAGGATTGGATGCGATGAGCACCTTCGAATTCCTCTTCCAGGGCATCCTGGTCGCCATGCAGCCGATGAACCTGCTCTATGCGCTCGTCGGCGTTACGCTCGGCACTGCGGTTGGCGTGCTGCCGGGCATCGGCCCGGCGCTGACCGTCGCGCTTCTTCTTCCTGTCACCTACAAGCTCGATCCGGCCGGTTCGCTGATCATGTTCGCCGGCATCTACTACGGCGGCATGTATGGTGGGTCGACGACGTCCATCCTTCTCAATACACCTGGAGAAAGCGCCTCGATCGTCACCGCGCTCGAGGGCAACAAGATGGCGCGGGCGGGACGCGGTGGGCCGGCGCTCGCGACAGCCGCGATCGGCTCGTTCGTCGCGGGACTGATCGCAACGCTCGGCCTTGCTTTCATCGCTCCCTACATCGTCAAGCTTGCGCTGATTTTCGGACCGCGCGAGTATTTCGCCCTCATGGTTCTCGCCTTCGTGACCGTCTCCTCGGCTTTCGGGGATTCGGCTCTGCGGGGCCTGACGTCGCTCTTCATCGGCTTTGCGCTTGCCATGGTCGGCATTGACCAACAGACAGGACAGGCGCGTCTTACGTTTGGCGTTCCCGATCTGCTCGACGGCGTCGAGGTGACGACGCTTGCGGTCGCGATGTTTGCGATCGGCGAGACGCTTTATATCGCTGCCCAGGGCAATCGTGGTGAGGAGAAGGTCGAGGCTGTCAGGGGCTCGCTGTGGATGACGGGGCAGGATTGGGGACGCTCGTGGAAGGCTTGGCTACGCGGCACGTTGATCGGCTTCCCGATCGGCGCGATGCCGGCCGGCGGTGCCGAGATCGGTACGTTCCTCTCCTATGCTACGGAAAAGCGCCTCGCGAAGAACCCGGAAGAGTTCGGCAAGGGAGCCATCGAAGGCGTTGCCGGTCCCGAGGCTGCGAACAATGCGTCGGCGGCCGGAACGCTGGTGCCGCTGCTGACGCTCGGCCTGCCGACCACGGCGACGGCGGCGATCATGCTCGCCGGCTTCCAGCAATACGGTTTGCAGCCGGGTCCGCTGCTGTTTGCGAACAACCCGCAAATCGTCTGGGGTCTGATTGCCAGCCTTCTGATCGCCAATGCGATGCTGCTGGTGCTCAATCTGCCGCTGATCGGTCTCTGGGTTCGCCTGCTGACGATCCCGAAGCCATGGCTCTATGCCGGCATCCTGCTGTTTGCGACGCTCGGCACGATCGGCGCCAACCCATCGGTGTTCGAGCTCGGCATGCTGCTCGCCTTTGGCGTCCTCGGCTACATCATGCGGCTCTTCGGCTATCCGATTGCGCCTGCTGTCGTCGGCCTGATCCTTGGCCCGCTGGCCGAGCAGCAGCTGCGCCGCGCGCTCGCCATCAGCCAGGGCGATGTGACGACGTTGGTGATGTCGCCGATTGCCGCCGGATTGCTGATCGTTGCCGCGGCAGCCTTCATCATCCCGCTGATCCTGCGGTTGCGCGGACGCGGCGAAGTTCTGTCCCAGCTTGCGGCAAACGAGGACTAAAAGAAAAAGACTGCCCGAACCCCTCAATTGCGGCCGGCGATGGAAACATCGCCGGCCTTTTCGTCTGGTGACAAGGGGACAGGTCCTGCCTGGTTTGAGGAGCAGCTCTTTCTTCGAGCCAGCGAAGCCCGCTGATCGCGTGTTCTTGCATGGCAGGGCTGAATTTTCCGTCGCTTGTGGGGCGGCCTGCGCCTCGCCATATCTGAGCTGTCAATCATAAAGCGAAGCGAGAAAGAAAATGTCCTTCCGTAAGTCCGTTCGCGATGGTTTCCTTGGCCGCGCCTTTGCGGTGATCGGTGCCGCAAATGCCGTGAGCGCCAGCATCGAAGCTGGCCGTCGTCCGAAGGCCCGCGACCTGCGCGAGCTCGGCATCGACCCGAGCATGTTCGGCAGAATCAACCACTAAACTTATCTGCGCGTCGGCGTGGTTCTGGCGGTCCGCGATCGCCAGATACAAACAGCCCGCAACCGGATGGTCGCGGGCTTTATTTTTTGTCCAGATGAAGCCGCACCATCGGGTGCGGCCTAGCGGATTCAGGCGTGCAGTTCCTTGTGCGCCTGCGCGCGCTCCTCTGCCTGCTCCTTTCTGTTGTAGCGGATGGAGGACCACAGCGAGATGCCGATCAGGGCCGCGCCGCCAAGGCCGGTGATGACCTCGGGAATATGGAACATCGTCTGGATGTACATGATCACAGAGAGGATCAGGATCGCGTAGAAGGCACCATGCTCGAGGTAGCGGTATTCGGCAAGTGTTCCCTTTTCGACGAGCATGATCGTCATCGAGCGCACGTACATGGCGCCGATGCCGAGGCCGATGGCGATGACGAAGAGGTTCTGCGTCAGCGCGAAGGCGCCGATAACGCCGTCGAAGGAGAAGCTGGCATCCAGCACTTCGAGATAGATGAAGGCACCGAGACCACCCTTGGCGGCGGCGCTCATCGTCTGCTGCGAGGCATCGAGCAGACCGCCGATCACCTCGACCGCCAGGAAGGTCAGAAGGCCATAGATGGCGCAATGCACGAAGGTCGTGGCTTCTTCTTCGCCGAGGAACGACGAGAACACGAGAACCAGCGCCAGAACGAAGGCGATCTCGATACCCTTGATCGTCGCCGAGCGGGCCATGAGCTTTTCAAGCCCGGCGATCCAGTGGACGTCCTTCTCATGGTTGAAGAAGTAGTTGAGGCCGACCATCATCAGGAAGGTGCCACCGAAGGCGGCGATCGGCAGGTGCGCGTCGTTCATGATGCGGGCGTATTCCGCAGGCTCCCGCGCGGCGAGCACCAGGGCTTCCCATGGACCGATCTTGGCGGCGATCGCGACGATTGCCAGCGGAAAGATAATACGCATGCCGAAGACGGCGATGACGATGCCCCAGGTGAGGAAGCGATGCTGCCAGACCGGCGTCATTTCCTTCAGCTTGTTGGCGTTGACAATGGCATTGTCGAAGGAGAGCGAAATCTCCAGCACGGCGAGCACCGTGCAGATGAAGAAGACGGTCGCCATGCCGCCGATGGTGCCGGTCGCTTGCCAGCCAAGGGCTGCCCCCAGGATCAGGCCGAGGCCGGTGAAAATGAAGGCCCAGGTGAAATAGCTGAGCGCTGACTTTTGCGGGGAACTGTTGTTCATGGCCGCACCTCGCAGCCGCGACTGATGTCGAACAGAAAATATGTGCTTGAAAAACGCGACATACCACAAAAGGCATGCGCGTGAGGCATGGTGAGCTGTTTCATCGATGAAAAATCCGCCGGCTAAAGCTGCAGGCGGTACCGACATCACGAGAGCGCCGTAAAAACTCTCGCCAGAGGGGCCCGGCACCAGGTTGACCCATCGGCCGATGTCCGAGGCCGTGGGATAAGGCGAAGGTAGTGAACTTCTCGCGCCAGTCAAGATCGGCGCGATGCGCTTTGTTTTTCTTTGGAACCATCCGGCATCGCGGTCGTTAGTCCCTAGTTCACCAGTGTTATGCGCAATGAAAAAGGAGGCCGACGATGCACCCCTCGACCCACACTCCCGACAAACGTACGGAGAAATCCGACCGAATGAAGCGGGCGCGCCCCAACCGAATGCAGAAGGCGCAAGTGCTGCCTCCACATCAGGTCGACCTGACGCTGCCACACGGCGTTTTCGATGACGTCCACGTTCCCGCACACGTAACCGGCGGCGATCTTTCGAAGGGTGGGCCGAAGCCGGCTGTGGAGGACGATTCCACGGTTGCAAAGCCGACCCGCTGACGTAATTGGTAATTGCAACCCTGACATTTTTACTCGCGACAACCAGTGAGAAAAGATGAAAACAACTTCGGTGCCGCACGACATTTACATGAAGCACGAGATCGAATGGTAAGCGCTTCGGCCGCTGATATTCAGATCGATCTGGAAAGAATCGAGATCATGAATTCGCTGGGCTCTCGTTGGGATCCGCCGACGCGCTTGAGGCCGGACACGGCGTCCCCGGCGGTGTAGCTCTAATGCCTTTTGCCCGCGGTTTTCGTCGGGCGCTCCGAACCATCCTGGATCGTCACTCTGATGATCGGGATCGCTCGAACCGCGGTTCCACTTCCTGCAAGATGAACGGCCCGTAAGTCGCAGCAACGGTGGCTAGGACCGCCACCGGCCAATAGCGGAGTGCAAGCTTGCGCCGGAAAGCCACATGCTGGCCCGGATGGGCGCAGCTGCGACTGAGGGAAATGTCAGCACATCCGCTGCCCCTCGTCTTCCATACGAAAATGAAGAACTGCCAACCTTTCGGAAAGGATTGCCCGGCGATAATCCGTGCGTTCACGGGAATCGGATAGATGGCAAAGACTGCGACCCGCCGCCGCAAATCATCGGCACGATCGAAGGGAAGGGGAGGCGGAAGCACTCTTCCCTGGACAATCATCGGCGTCATCGCCGTTGGTGGCATTGCGACCTACGACAACTGGAAGAGCGTGAAGCCGATGCTCGCCACACATGCGCCGGCCTCCCTCGTCTCCCGGCCGGCCTTGGTCGCGCGGAGCGAACCTGCACGCGATTCCAGCCCAAGGCAGACCGCCTCGATCACCGCGGCGGCACGCATCATGCCGCCTGCCGCTGTGCCTATTCCGGCCAAGGCACCTGCCGTGCCGGAAAAAGCGATCCCGGCCTCCATCTCGCCCGCGCAGGCGCAGACCGGCAAGGCCGCGTTCGGTTATTGCGGGCAGGGAGAGCACATCAACTGCGTCGCTGATGGAGGCACGTTCTGGTACAAGGGCGAGAAGATCGCCATTGCCGACGTGGTGAGCCCTGGCATTGAGACGGCCCGTTGTGACAACGAGAAGCGCCTGGGCTTCTCTGCCAAGCTGCGGCTCCTGAACATCCTGAACTCCGGATCCTTCTCGATGAACCCGGCCGGGCAGCCGGGCAAGGCCGGCGCGCCGCATGTCGTGTCACGCGACGGCCGGTCGATCGGCGTGCAGATGATCAACGAGGGCTTGGCCCGCAAACCCGGCGCGAATAGCGCCTGGTGCGCCTGAGCCTGGCCCGTAGCCGCAAACGGTGGCCTACTTCTGCTTCGGCGCCTTGCCATTGGTGCGGAAGCTGCCCGCAAAGGCCGTGTCCTTGCTTTCGGCCGTGCATTCGATGGCAACCGGCTTGCCGCCGTAGGGGTTGCCCATCGTGCAGGTGCCGGCAACTTTCACCTGACCCGTCATCTTCTGGCCGACGCCCGTCACCACAAGATTGAGTGGCATGCGGGCGTTGCCGTTGGAGGCGGGCTTGATGGCCGTGCCATCGCCTTGAAAGCCCAGCATCTTGCCGCCCGAGGTGAAGATGAAGGTGACTTGGCCATTCACAAGCGTCACGCTCGCAAGTTCGGCTTCGCAACCCTTCGTCGCGTCGACCTTGCCGACGACGAGCTTGGCGCACTTGCCGGCGAGCGTCAGGGCACCGGGCGCGCCGGGGAAATTCTGCGATGCCGCGTCCGCTGTCGTGGTCAGTGTCGCGGCGATGAGCGAAGCGGCGGCCAAAGTTGCCAGTCTCATGTCTTTACCTCGTAGTTCTTGTCTCAGCAGTGCTGTTTGTCGGCAGCGACTTGCCATTGTTCTGTGTTCGAAATTGGTCGATAGGCCCGACTTTCAATTCTGGCAATCGGCAAAGAAAACCCGAACGAGAACGCCGGATGATCTCCCGGTGTACTTCGCGCTCTATACGGACGTCCTCTGCATGCGGATGGCGCTTGGGCAAAGCGATCGCGAGCGATAGCTGCACACTCGTCTGCCAGCGAGACTGCCAGTCTAGCTAAGATTGAGGGGCTGCCGATTTGTCGGCTCGCGGAAAGCGAGTATAGTCTTTTTTCCGCCATGCACATTCGGGGGAGCGAAATGGGCGCTGCTTCTCGCATTGCCGCCAATACTGCGATCTTAGCTGCTACGCTGGTACTGCCATCGGCCGCGTTCTGCGCAGCGGCACTGAACGTCGATGCGCGCTCTTCAACCTGTAGCCAGATCTCGCAGATCATCCGCCAGAACAAGAAGGTGTTCGTCCGCTCCGGATTCGGCGGCAGCAGCTTTCGCTATCCGCCTGCCAAATGCGGCTTGGGCTATGCGCGCACCACGGCTAGTTTCCGGGATGCGGCGGGCAAACAATGCGTCCTTGACTACGCCTGCGCTTACGACAGCGGATCGTTTTACAATAACCCGTAGCGTGGCGGGAGGCCGGCGCAACGGTTGAGACGTCCATCCGTTTCTTTCCGCTCGTGGGCGCTGCACGCAGTCAATGCTTCGAGCTGCACCGGAACGAAAAAGGGCTTAGCGGTTTCCCGCTAAGCCCTTGAATTCGAATGGTGGGCGTGACAAGGATCGAACTTGTGACCCCTACGATGTCAACGTAGTGCTCTCCCGCTGAGCTACACGCCCATCCGATGGCGGCGCATAGACCACAAACCCTTTTTGCCGTCAATAGGCTTTTTTCGGTTTTGTGACATACGCTGCCGGAAGCCTTACGCGGCAAGCATTTTGTTCACTTCCTCGACGAGGTCGCGCAGGTGGAAAGGCTTGGAAAGAACCTTTGCGTCCTTCGGTGCCTTCGAATCAGGGTTCAGTGCGACAGCCGCGAATCCGGTGATGAACATCACCTTCAGGTCCGGATCGAGCTCGGTCGCGCGGCGCGCCAGTTCGATTCCGTCCATCTCGGGCATGACGATATCGGTCAGGAGCAGCGAGAAGGGTTCTTCGCGAAGCCTGTCATAGGCGCTGGCGCCGTTGTCGTAGGAGAGGACCTTGTAGCCTGCCTTTTCAAGCGCCTTCACAAGGAAGCGGCGCATGTCGTTGTCGTCTTCTGCAAGAAGTATCTTCTGAGTCATTATCCAGACCGCTTATCAGTAATTTATGCGTGGGCTCCAGCCATTTACACTAGAGTTCGGCCAGTAAACAACCAATGAAGAGGTCATCCAAGGCGTCATCCCCATGAGATAGTATGGACTTGCCGTGCGGCAACTGGCAACATGGGCGAAGCAGTGGCCTCCTGGCAGGGTAAAGAGGGAAAAAGGGTGCAGGAAATCCCCGAATACGCACTTTTCGAGGTCCGGGAGCCTTTGTCGCACACCATTCCATTCGTTTACAACTCGCCGCATAGCGGGCGCATCTATCCTCCTGAATTCATCGCTCAGTCCCGGCTCGAGGGCGTTTCGATACGTCGTTCCGAGGACCACTACGTCGATGAACTGTTCGGCGATGCGAGCGCGCTCGGCGCGCCGTTCCTGCTTGCCAACTTTCCGCGCGCCTATCTGGATGTGAACCGCGAGCCCTACGAGCTCGATCCGCGTATGTTCGACGGTCTGCTGCCGCCTTACGCGAACATCAATTCGCTGCGTGTCGCAGGCGGGCTCGGCACCATTCCGCGCATCGTTGCCGAGAACATGGAAATCTATGCGCGTCGGCTGTCGGTGCAGGAAGGGCTCGATCGCATCGAGGCCGTCTATAAGCCGTATCATGCGGCGCTGCGGCGGTTGATCGCCCGCACGCATGTCCAGTTCGGCTTTGGTGTGCTGATCGATTGCCACTCCATGCCGGGCAATGTCCGTGTCGCCGGTACAAATTCGCGGCCGGATTTCATCATCGGCGATCGCTATGGCACCAGCGCTTCGGCGGAACTGTCGCGCGCGGCCGTCGCCATCTTCGAAGAAATGGGCTTCACGGCGATCCGCAACAAGCCCTATGCCGGCGGCTTCATCACCGAGCATTACGGCCGCCCGTCACGCGGGCTGCATGCTCTGCAGATCGAAGTGAACCGGTCGATCTATGTCGACGAAATTACGCTGGAAAAGCGGGCCGACTTCGCTTCGGTTGCCGGAGCGATCACCGCCTTCATGCGCCAGTTGGCGGTCTATGTGGCGCAGTTCGCGACAGACTCTGCCCTGGCTGCCGAGTAAGCCTTCAAGATTGTCAAAAAAAGACCGCCTTACGGCGGTCCAAGTCTAGGGAGGAAACACCCAAGGAGGGTATTTACAGTCAGAAGACTGTGAGCAAACGCTACTATTGCGGTGCACAATTGTCAATCAGAATTTTGCGGTGCAAAAAATTTGTGCAGCCGGCTAAATGCTGCCGCTCTCGTTTGCAACCGGCCGCAATTCCGCTATGAAAAGCGCCACTCGCGCGCCACCGATGGATTTCACCATGCTTCCTGATCGCTCGTTCTTCAACCGCCTTGCGGAGGCCGCCAAGGCCGAGACGCTGCCGCGTTTCCGTTCCGGGCTTGACGTGACCAACAAGCTGTCGAGCGGCTTTGACCCGGTCACCGAGGGCGACAGGGCTGCGGAAGTCGCCATTCGCTCGCTGATCGAGAAACACTTTCCAGATCATGGCATTCTTGGTGAAGAGCACGGCAATGTCGGCCTCGACCGCGAATATGTGTGGGTTATCGACCCGATCGATGGTACGCGCGCCTTTATTTCGGGCGTGCCTGTCTGGGGAACGCTGATCGGTCTGCAGCGCGACGGTCGGGCCATTATGGGGATGATCGAGCAGCCCTTTACCGGCGAACGCTACTTCGCGGATGCGAATGGTTCCATCTACAGCGGTCCGGAGGGAGAGCGCCGGCTGCAGGTTCGCGATTGCGGCGCCCTGACGAACGCCATCCTTTTCACCACCTCGCCGCATCTCTTTGTAGGCGTCGAAATGGAGAAATATCGGGAAATCGAAAGCCAGGTGCGGCTGTTCCGCTACGGAACGGATTGCTACGCCTACGCGCTGCTTGCCGCCGGCCACGTTGACCTGGTGATCGAAAACAGCCTGAAGCCCTACGATGTCGGCGGCATCATTCCCGTCATCGAGAATGCCGGCGGGATCATCACGACCTGGGATGGCGGGCGTCCGGAAAACGGCGGTTCGATCATTGCCGCAGGCAGCCGCGCCGTCTACGAACAGGCAATGGCTGTCCTCAATCGATAACAGCAATCGGCACTTCCAGAGGTCACTCGGATAGCGATCGGGCTACGTGCCAAACCCTTCGACTTCCTCGACCGCCTCGGCATCGCTGCCGGGAATGAAGGCGTGAAATGCCGCAAGTGCTGCCTTGCGGTAGACATCGCGCTCCTGCAGCACCTCATGCCGCCCACCATTGATCGGTACGAACTGAGCGGCGCGGAAATAGCGTGAGATTCGCTCCTGCGCGATATAGGGCACGATGGCGTCGCGCGTCGGCGCGATCACGACCGTTGGTATGGTGATCGAAAACAGATGGCTCGGAGAGGTCACGCGGTCGATCGCCCGGAAGGAGTCGTGCAGCCAGCGCGCGGTCGGCGGGCCAAGCGTCAGTTCCGGATGGGCCGCGGCAATGGCGAGGTTGCGCTCGAACCGCGTCTCGTCCGATGTTAGGGGGTTATCGCGGAACGGCTGCTCCTTGAGTTTGCGCGTTAGTGGAAAGGAGCCGAGACCGAGCGAACAGGCGACCCCGGCGAGGGCGCGGATGGTGCCTTCCGAGGCCGCCTGACCTGAGAGGCCGATAAAGGGTGCCGTCAGCACCATCCGCTCGATGCGTGTCGAAAGGTACGGGGCGGCGGACATCGCGATCAGCGCTCCGGTCGAATGCGCGAGAATGAAGAAGGGCAGGCGGGTATCCGGCAGCACGATCTTCTCGAGGAACGTGTCGAGGTCATGCTCGTAATCGATGAAGCGCCGGACATGGCCGTAGGGGCCCTTCTTCAGAAGCCGGTCGGAGCCGCCCTGGCCGCGCAGATCGAAGGTCGCGACCCAGAGCCCCTTGGCCGTCAGGTCGCGGATCGTCTCGAAATACTTCTCGATAAATTCGTTTCGGCCCTGGAGGAGGACGACGGTGCCCTTCGCTACCGGCGCATCAGAGCGGAAGACGGCATAGCGCAGCCGATGGCCATCGTGCGTCTCCAAGTAGCCTTCGGTGCGGTTTTCGGGTGCCGGATTGTCGGGGGTCGAAAAAAGGACCTGTTCCATGGTCGATCGATCGTGTCCTTCGCGGATTCGCCTCTAGAGTAAAGCGGATAGGCGGTCGCGCTGTCAAATCAAAGAAAAAAGCTTCGGTAACGGGCGATGGATGGGACGTTGAATTTGGTCGTTGCCTTGCAAATCCTTGACCCGAACGACCGGCCTTGCCTACTCCCTTTTGGGTAGGTGTTAGCGCTATTCTCCGAAGTTCAATGCAATACAACTTATTATAACATGGGCTGGCGTTACTCTTATCAAAGGAAGCCAGCATGTCATCCACGGAAGATCCGAAGCTGCCACGCAATACCGCACGAAGGCATTTTCTAGGTGTGGCCGCCGCTGCCGGTGCTCGGCTCGCCAGCGTCGCGGCCGCAGCAACGGCAGTTTCCACGTCTCCCGCGAGCGCGATGGGCCGGCGTTGGGGGAGGGGCAACTCCGGTAGAGGCGGGAACGGCTCTGGCGGAGGCGGACACGGCAGTTCCGGCGGCGGTGGTGGCGGTGGCGCGCAGTGCTTCCTGCGTGGGACGGCGATCCTCACGGATTGCGGTGAAAAGCCTGTCGAGGATCTTCGCATCGGCGATCGCGTTTCGCTTCCGGATGGGGATGCCCGCCCGATCAAGTGGGTCGGCCGCCAAGTCTTCAAGAAAAGTGGTGCACGCTGGCATGAAGGCGTGGTGCCGATCCGCGTCTCGCGCCACGCGCTGGATAGCCGAACACCACATTCCGATCTCTACCTATCGCCCGGCCATGCGCTGTTCCTGAATGGCGTTCTGATCCGTGTGAAGGATCTGGTGAACGGCACCACAATCGCACCGGTCGTTCCTGCGGCCGATAAGTCGATCGAGTACTATGCCGTCCTGCTCAATACGCATGAGGTCATCCTTGCCGAGGGCGCTGCAGCCGAAACTTTCCATCCCTCGGACAGCAACCACGAAAACTTCTCTAATTTTGCGGAGTACGAACGTCTTTATGCCGGCGAGGCGCGCACTTCGATGACATCCTATGCGACGGTCCTCGGCGAGGAAGGCGGCTGGAAGCATTTGAAAGCGCTTCTTCTGCTTGGCGCTTCGCATTTGTTGCCGATGCGCGATCCATTCCAGGATGCCTGCAAGAAGATTAACGCGCGCGCCAAAGAGCTATCGGCCTGATTTCCTCGTCTTCGAGCTCGAATCAAAAAAAGACCGGCATGCGGAACTTGAGGGGTTTCGCGATGCCGGCCGGAGATCGGGCTGAAGACGAAGGGACGATACACTCCAGCCATCGGGCCAGTGTCACCCGATGGCACGATTCCTAATCTCCCACTCATGAACGGCTTCCGAACCGGCTATTCATATGCGGTTCACGCAACGTGAGTTCGCTCCTGTGCCAGGGTCTTGAACTGCGCAAAAGCCATCCCCATCTCATTCCTGCAGGCGCCAAACGGGCCTGCAAAACCGTCCCAAAGCTGCCGAATAAGGGGTTTTAGGGGCACCTATCGCAACACGTCGCTTCCTTAAGGAGGACATCATGCGTCACGTAGACTTCTCTCCCCTTTATCGTTCCACCGTCGGTTTCGACCGTCTTTTCACCATGCTCGACAGTCTCGGTCAGCCTGACCAGGGCCAGACCTATCCGCCCTACAATATCGAGCGCACCGGTGAAAACACCTACCGCATTACTATGGCCGTTGCCGGTTTCGATGAGACCGAAATCTCCATCGAGGCACAGGCCCACGCTCTGACCGTCAAGGGTGAAAAGAGCGAAGACAATGCGGAAGGCAGTGAGTTCCTCTATCGCGGCATCGCCAAGCGCGCCTTCGAGCGCCGCTTCCAGCTTGCCGACCATGTGGAGGTTACTGCCGCTTCGCTGAAGAACGGTCTGCTCCACATCGACCTGCTTCGCAGCATTCCGGAAGCCATGAAGCCGCGCAAGATCGCGATTGCGGCTGAGCCGGTCAGCGCGCCGAAGGCCATCGAGGCGCAGGTCGCCAACTAATCGGTCCTCCCAGGCCAATGATGCCGGCGGCGCTCGTTCGAGCGCCGCCTTTTTTGTTATCGAGGTCAGGCTGGGCTTGCCGCCTCCTCAACTTCCTCTTCGGTGATGCGGTGCGCGGCCTTCGCCGCATATTTCTGCGCGATCACGGCGCAGACCATCAACTGGATCTGATGGAATAGCATCAGTGGCAGCACGATCGCGCCGACCGATTGCCCGGCAAAGATGACGCTGGCCATCGGCGCGCCGCTGGCGAGGCTCTTCTTCGATCCGCAGAAGGTGATAGTGATCTCGTCGGCCTTGCTAAAGCCGAGGAGGCGGCTGCCAAACATGGTGAAGCACAAGACGAGAGCAAGCAGACTCATGTCGGCGATAATGACCGCTGCAATGTCGGCGATCGAGAACGTGTGCCATAGCCCCTCGACGACCGCCTTGCTGAAGGCAAGATAGACGACCATCAGGATCGAGCCGCGGTCAACCGGCATCAGCAGGGTCTTTTTCGCGCGGATCCAGTTGCCGATCCAGGGCTGGAGCGCCTGGCCGACGACGAAGGGCAGCAGCAGCTGCAGGAGGATCTGTCCGAGGACGTCCCATGAGAAACTGCCATGGCCGCCGACCGAGAAGAGCAGTCCGACGAGCAGCGGCGTCAGGAACATGCCGAAGATGTTCGAGGCCGATGCCGAGCATATGGCAGCCGGCACGTTGCCGCCTGCCATGGACGTGAAGGCGATCGAGGATTGCACCGTCGAAGGCAGGACGCAGAGATAAAGGATGCCGAGATAGAGGGGCTTCGGCAGGATCCATTCCGGCACGAAGCCGAGACCCAGGCCGAGGATGGGAAACAGGCCGAACGTCGTCAATAGGATCGCAAGATGCAGCCGCCAATGCAGCAGGCCGGCGATCACGACGTCACGTGACAGGCGGGCGCCGTGCAGGAAGAAGAGGAGGGCCACCGCCAGGTTTGTCGCGATCCCGAAATAGCCAACAAAGGCGCCTTTGGCGGGCAGCAGCGAGGCGAGGATGACGGTGCAGACCAACAGCATCGTAAAGTTATCGGGTAAAAAACGGCGCATGACGGATACTCATCGAGATCGGTAGATCATTTGTCTTTCTTCCATTATGATACAGGATGCAAGGAATAACAGTTATCGTATTTCTGGATTGCCATGCTTGATCTTACGCAGCTGCGCAGTTTTGTTGCCGTCGAACAGATGGGAAGCTTCACACTGGCAGCCGAAAGGCTCGGCCTCGGCCAATCGACCGTCAGCCAGCACATCCAGCGGCTTGAAAGCGCGGTCGGACGGCGGTTGCTGGCGCGCGACACCCACAAGGTGCAACTGACGACCGACGGCGAGGCGCTGCTTAGCCATGCGCGGGCGATGCTGGCGATCGAGGCACAGGTTCAGTCGCAATTCAGGGGGCAGAGGCTGCGGGGCAATCTCCGGCTCGGCGTGTCGGAAGACTTCGTGACCAGCCAGCTACCGGCAGTGCTCGAGGATTTCGTTCGCTCGCACCCATCGGTCGATTTGGAGCTGACGGTGGCGCTCTCCGGCACGCTCTACGAGATGCAGGATAATGGCGAGATCGACCTCGTGCTGGCGAAGCGCCGGCTCGGCGATGCACGCGGGCGGTTGGTCTATCGCGAGCCACTGGTCTGGCTAGCACGCGATCCCGAGCACGTCTTGAGCGGTGGGCCCCTGCCATTGATCGCCTTCCCGCCGCCGAGCGTGACGCGCAGCATTGCACTCGAAGCGTTGGGGCGCAGCCAGGTCGCGTGGCGGATCGTCTGTACCTGCGGCAGCCTCAGCGGACTGACGGCGGCAGCGCGGGCGGGGATGGGCGTACTGGTGCAGCCACGCAGCATGGCGCCATCGGGGTTGAAGGAGATCGGCAAAGGCAGGCTGCCGGTGCTTGAGGACGTCGAGTTTGTGCTGGTGCCGCGCAAGGGGGCGGACCAGGCACTGGTTTCAGCCCTATCGGACGACATCCTTGGGAAGGTGCGCAGCCTTCGCGCCAACGCATGACGTTGGCTTTCAGCCGCCGGACGAACCGCGAGCCAGTTTCCTAACCTCAGTTATCGAGAAGGCAGCCTTGTCTTTAAGACTTCAGCTTCGCTATCAAGTGGCGTTGAAGCCAGCGTGATAGCTGACTTTGCCCGCAGGCGTGTCGCCGTCGAACGCCAAGCACATGAAATATTCCGCAGGCGCAGCCTCAAAGATCAGATTGACGTCATTCTGGAAGCCGAAGCGCGTATAGTAGCCGGGATCGCCGAGAACGACGCAGCCTTTGGCTCCGATATCGGCGAGTCGCGATAGGCCGTCGCGAATGAGTTTTCCGCCAACCCCCCCTTTTTGACGGTCCGGCCTGACCGAGACCGGTCCGAGTCCATACCAGCCCTTGTCTTCGCCATCGATCGTAACGGGCGAAAACGCGACATGCCCTACAACGGCACCATCCTCGACGGCGACGAGCGAGACGATCAGGGCGTCCGCATTACGCAGAGCGTCGACGATCTCTGCTTCTGTTTGGCTGCTATAGTCCATCGGTGCGAAGGCCGCCTTTGTTATCTGACGGATCGCCGCGATGTCGCTTAGCTGTTCAGGACGGATTTCCATTCGGGTCTCTTTCGCCATTTTCCGATTTCAGACCGGTGGCCCGTGACAGCGCGGCTGCGGCAGGGCGGTCAGGGATAGGTAATCAACCACGCCGATCCTGCAACAAAGCTTCATGCCGGCGCAATTCTGGTTCGCCTCTTGCCTCAAATGTTAATGGACTACTTACCATCTTAAGGCGCTTTCAACCCTATGGGTTAGGCATCTGGTTAGGTTCGGGGTCTAGGCTCCCCTGCTGGATGGTCGATCTTCGGGGCAAGGAGAACGGACCGATGACGTATGGGGTACTCTTCGTATCCGGGCTGGTTGCCTGTGTGATGCTGATTGTCGTGGCCGGACACGACGCGAAAACGACGGATAGCGGCAAGCCGCAATCCGCCGTGACGGGGCATCAGAATTGAGCCCTGCGACTCAGCCTGCAAGGCAGCCCAGGAAGCCATCGACGTCTGCCTCATCTGTCGCAAAGCTGGTGACGAGGCGGACCAGCGTCTCACCCGAGCCGACGAGTTCGGGCGTTGCCGGCGACACCGGCCATTCATAGAACTTCGCGCCCTTCTCCTCGGCGGTTTTGGCCGCGCTCTTCGCGATGACGGCAAAGACTTCGTTGGCCGAGGTCGGCCATGCGAGGCGGGCCAGGTTGCTCGCGGTGATGCCGGCGCGCAGACGATCGGACATGCCGTTCGCATGGCGAGCGAGATCGAGCCAGAGATCGTTCTCGAAATAGGCATCGAACTGGGCCGCGATGAAGCGGGACTTCGAGAACAGCTGGGCGGCGCGCTTGCGGATGAACGGCATCTCTTTCGCCTGCTCCGCATTGAAGAAGACGATCGCTTCCGCGCACCAGCAGCCGTTCTTCGTGCCACCGAAGGACAGCATGTCGATGCCGCGCTTCCAGGTCATCTCGGCCGGACTGACATCGAGGGAGACGAGGGCATTGGCAAAGCGTGCTCCGTCCATGTGGAGGGGTAGCTTGTCCCTTTGGGCGATCGCGGCGATTTCGTCGATTTCCGACAGGCTGTAGACCGTACCGGCTTCCGTCGCCTGAGTGATCGTTACAGCCGTTGCGCGTCCGTGTTGCACGGCCGTTTGCGGGTAAGCTGCGACCTTCTCCTTCAGTTTAGTCGGATCGATCTTTCCTTCCGCGCCGGGGACGCCGAGCAGGCGGGCCCCGCTGAAGAAGTCGGGCGCGCCGCATTCGTCCGCAATCACGTGCGCTTCGGAATGGCAGAAGGTGATGCCGCCCGGCCGTTGGACGCTGGCGAGCGACAAGGAGTTCGCTGCCGTCCCGGTGCCGACGAAGAGGACGGCGACCTCGCGCTCGAAGACTTCGGCAAAGCGCCGCTCGACGCGCCGGTCGAGATCGCTCGCGCCATAAGCTGCGGCAAAGCCGTCGGATTCCCGGAGCAGACGTTCGGCTATGGATCGATGGGCGCCGGCCCAGTTGTCGGATGCGAAATACATGGAAGGAAACCGCTTGGGATGGATGAGGATCGGGTTCGGGGCGGGACATTACGCGATCATTCCGGCTGGTCAAAGAGGCGGCGTGGAATCCATCACAAAAATTGACTTCGGCAATCAATAAACAAAATAGTGCGGAAAGGCGTAATTTTATGTCGCATATATGCGTTGTTTCGGCAATATTAGGTCGCAAACTGCCGATTTTTTGAATCTGCACTCTTGCGTAGACAATATGTTTCTGGCATAGATCAGGTGAATTAGGACAGTGTTGCTGTCCTATTTTGGCCGCGATGGCCGAAGAGGCGCCAAAAAACCTTACACTTGTGGGGTTTCACGCTATAGTTCTTCAAAAGCGGGCAAAAGCCCGCGTGCGGAGGCGGATGGCAGGCGCGGGAGCGCACGGTTGCTTTCCCTGGAAAGCCTGCCGCCGGCGACCGGATCTTCGATAATGCAACAGCGCTGTCACGCGCCGAACCTAGGATCAGGGACGGCGCGCGACAAGAAGCCGCCCGCAGCCCCGCGGGCTCTGACAGGAGGGAAAGATGACGAAGACGCCATCCACGGGTTTTGACCAGTTCGCAGCAGCAACGATGCGCGCGACGGCCAATACGCGTAAATTCGCCTCCGGTCTGCCGCGAAAACAGGGGCTTTACGACCCGCGCAACGAGCACGATGCCTGCGGCGTCGGCTTCGTCGCTCATATGAAGGGTCAAAAGTCGCACCAGATCGTCAAGGACGGTCTCTTCATTCTCGAGAACCTGACGCATCGCGGTGCCGTCGGCGCCGATCCGCTGATGGGCGATGGCGCCGGTATTCTCGTGCAGATTCCGGACCGCTTCTTCCGCGAGGAAATGGCCAAGCAGGGTATCACCCTGCCGAAGGTCGGCGAGTACGGCATGGGCCACATTTTCATGCCGCGCGACGAAAAGCAGATCGCGCATTTCAAGAAGGTGATCCAGGACGTCATCACCGAAGAAGGCCAGGTCTTCCTCGGCTTCCGTGACGTGCCGGTCGATAACTCCTCGCTGTCGAAGGCGCCCGATATTGCCGCCACCGAGCCGCACCACGTGCAGGTCTTCATCGGTGCCGGCAAGGACGCTGCGACGAACGACGAGTTCGAGCGTCGCCTGTTCACGCTGCGCAAGGTGATCTCCAACCGCATTTACGACGAGTTCGACGGCGAGGAGAGCAACTTCTATCCGGTCTCGCTGTCGTCGGCGACGGTTGTCTACAAGGGCATGTTCCTGGCCTACCAGGTCGGTGCCTACTACAAGGACCTGTCGGACCCGCGTTTCGAAACCGCGGTCGCCCTCGTCCATCAGCGCTTCTCCACCAACACCTTCCCGTCGTGGAAGCTGGCGCACCCCTATCGCATGGTCGCCCACAACGGCGAGATCAACACGCTGCGCTCCAACGTCAACTGGATGGCGGCGCGTCAGGCCTCTGTTTCCTCGCCGCTCTTCGGTGACGACATCTCCAAGCTCTGGCCGATCTCCTATGAAGGCCAGTCGGACACGGCCTGTTTTGACAACGCGCTCGAGTTCCTCGTGCGCGGCGGCTACTCCATGGCGCACGCCGTGATGATGCTGATCCCGGAAGCCTGGGCCGGCAACCAGTCGATGGCGGCCGAGCGCAAGGCATTCTACGAATATCATGCCGCGCTGATGGAGCCGTGGGACGGACCGGCGGCTGTCGCCTTCACCGACGGCAAGCAGATCGGCGCGACGCTCGACCGCAACGGTCTGCGTCCTGCACGTTATCTCGTCACCAGCGACGACCGCGTCATCCTCGCTTCGGAAGCCGGCACGCTGCCGGTGGCTGAAGAGGATATCGTGCAGAAGTGGCGCCTGCAGCCAGGCAAGATGCTGCTGATCGACATGGAAAGAGGCCGGATCGTTTCCGACGAGGAAGTGAAGTCCGAGCTTGCGACCAAGCATCCCTACCGCAACTGGCTGGATCGCACGCAGCTCATCCTCGAAGACCTGAAGCCGGTCGAGCCGCGCGCGCTGCGCCGCGACGTGTCGCTGCTCAACCGCCAGCAGGCCTTCGGCTACACGACCGAAGACACCAAGATCCTGATGTCGCCGATGGCGACGACGGGGCAGGAAGCCGTCGGCTCGATGGGCACGGATACGCCGATCTCGGCGATGTCGGAGAAGTCGAAGCTGCTCTACACCTACTTCAAGCAGAACTTCGCGCAGGTTACCAACCCGCCGATCGACCCGATCCGCGAAGAGCTCGTCATGAGCCTCGTCTCGTTCATCGGGCCGCGTCCGAACATTCTCGACCATACTGGCATGGCGAACGCCAAGCGCCTGGAAGTGCGCCAGCCGATCCTGACCAATGGCGATCTCGAAAAGATCCGCTCGATCGGTCACACCGAGGACCGCTTCGACACCAAGACGCTCGACTTCACCTATGACGTCGAGCGTGGCGCCGAAGGCATGCCCGAGATGCTCGACCGCCTCTGTGAGCGCGCGGAAGCGGCGGTGAAGGGCGGCTACAACATCATCGTGCTTTCCGACCGCCAGATCGGACCGGACCGAATCGCGATCCCGGCGCTGCTGGCGACCGCTGCTGTCCACCATCACCTTATCCGCAAGGGTCTTCGCACCTCGGTCGGCCTCGTTGTCGAGACCGGCGAGCCGCGCGAAGTGCATCATTTCTGCCTGCTCGCAGGCTATGGCGCCGAAGCGATCAACCCTTATCTTGCCTTCGACACGCTGCTCGACATGCATGCCAAGGGCGAATTCCCGAAGGAAGTGGACGCTAGCGAAGTCGTCTACCGCTACATCAAGGCGGTCGGCAAAGGCATCCTCAAGGTCATGTCGAAGATGGGCATCTCGACCTATCAGTCCTATTGCGGCGGTCAAATCTTCGATGCGATCGGCCTGCAGCAGGAGCTGGTCGACAAGTACTTCTTCGGTACTGCAACGATGATCGAAGGCGTCGATCTCACGGCGATCGCCGAAGAGACCGTTGCTCGTCACACCTCCGCTTTCGGCAAGGATCCGCTGCTGGCGACCACGCTGGATATCGGCGGCGAGTATGCCTTCCGCATGCGCGGCGAAAGCCACGCCTGGACGCCGGATGCGGTCGCGACACTGCAGCATGCCGTTCGCGGCAATGCCGAAGACCGCTATCGCGAGTTTGCCGAGATGGTGAACACCTCGGCGCTGCGCATGAACACGATCCGCGGCCTCTTCAACATCAAGAGCGCCGAACAGCTCGGCCGCGTGCCCGTCTCGGTCGACGAGGTCGAGCCGGCGATCGATATCGTCAAGCGCTTCTCGACCGGTGCCATGTCCTTCGGCTCGATCTCCAGAGAGGCGCATACGACGCTGGCGATCGCCATGAATAGGATCGGCGGCAAGTCCAACACCGGCGAGGGGGGCGAAGAGAGTGATCGCTACATGCCGCTGCCGGACGGTTCGTCGAACCCGGAACGCTCGGCGATCAAGCAGATCGCATCGGGACGCTTCGGTGTGACGACCGAATATCTAGTCAATGCCGACATGCTGCAGATCAAGGTCGCGCAGGGGGCAAAGCCCGGCGAAGGCGGCCAGCTGCCCGGCCACAAGGTCGATGCGACAGTTGCCAAGACCCGTCACTCGACGCCGGGCGTCGGCCTGATTTCGCCGCCACCGCACCACGACATCTACTCGATCGAAGATCTGGCGCAGCTGATCTACGACCTGAAGAACGTCAACCCGACGTCCGATGTCTCGGTAAAGCTCGTCTCGGAAGTCGGCGTCGGCACGGTTGCCGCCGGCGTTGCCAAGGCGCGCGCCGACCACATCACCGTCTCCGGCTTCGACGGCGGCACCGGCGCATCGCCGCTGACCTCGCTGAAGCATGCGGGCAGCCCGTGGGAAATCGGCCTTGCCGAAACCCAGCAGACGCTGGTGCTGAACGGCCTGCGTTCGCGCATAGCCCTGCAGGTCGATGGTGGTCTGAAGACCGGCCGCGACGTCATCATCGGTGCGCTTCTCGGCGCCGACGAGTTCGGCTTCGCGACCGCGCCGCTGATCGCCGCCGGCTGCATCATGATGCGCAAGTGTCACCTGAACACCTGTCCTGTCGGCGTTGCCACGCAGGATCCGGTTCTGCGCAAGCGCTTCAAGGGCACGCCCGAGCACGTCGTCAACTACTTCTTCTTCGTCGCCAACGAAGTGCGCGAAATCCTGGCGTCTCTCGGCTTCACCAAGCTCGATGACATCATCGGCGCTTCGGAGTTGCTCGAGAAGGACGAGATGCTGGCGCACTGGAAGTCCAAGGGTCTCGACTTCAGCCGCATCTTCCACAAGGTCGAGGCGCCGAAGGATGCGACCTACTGGACAACCCGCCAGAAGCACCCGATCGACGACATTCTCGATCGCAAGCTGATCGCGGAGGCCGAGTCGGCATTGTCTTCGAAGACGCCGGTTGCTTTCGAAGTCGATATCAAGAACGTCGACCGTTCGGCGGGCGCGATGTTGTCCGGCGAAGTCGCCAAGCGCTACAACCATCGCGGCCTCAAGGACGACACGATCAACGTGACGCTCAAGGGCACGGCAGGTCAGTCGTTTGGCGCCTTCCTGGCGCGCGGCATCACCTTCAACCTGATCGGTGACGGCAACGACTATGTCGGCAAGGGCCTTTCGGGCGGCAAGATCATCGTCCGGCCGCCGGAGAACTCGAAGATTGTCGCGGAAGAGTCGATCATCGTCGGCAACACCGTGCTCTACGGTGCGACCGAAGGCGAGTGCTACTTCCGCGGCGTCGCGGGCGAGCGCTTTGCGGTCCGTAACTCGGGTGCGATCGCCATCGTCGAAGGCGTGGGTGACCACGGCTGCGAATACATGACGGGCGGTGTCGTTGTCGTGCTCGGCTCGACGGGTCGTAACTTCGCGGCCGGCATGTCCGGCGGCGTCGCCTATGTGCTCGACGAAACGGGCGATTTCGCCAAGCGCTGCAACATGGCAATGGTCGAGCTCGAGCCGGTTCCGGAAGAGGACGACATGCTGGAGAAGCTGCATCATCACGGCGGCGACCTCATGCACAAGGGGCGCGTCGACGTCTCCGGTGACATGACGCGCCACGACGAGGAACGCCTCTACCAGTTGATTTCCAACCATCTGCACTACACGGGTTCTACCCGCGCCAAGCTGATCCTGGACAACTGGGCCGACTACCGTCCGAAGTTCCGCAAGGTCATGCCGGTCGAGTACCGCCGTGCCCTTGAAGAAATGGAACGCGCCCGCATGGGAATTGCGGCGGAGTAATGCTCTTGAATCGCTAGGTCTATAACTGCTCTGACGAGGGGCACGGAGATACCGGAAAGGACGCTGATGAGAAATCGATGGTCGCTGTTCCACCTCTTCACATCCCTGTGCCTCGCCGTCGCAGTTTGCGCCGGGACCTCATATCTCGGCGATGACCTGAGAACGGAATTTGTAGCCCTGGGTGCGGTCATGGGACACGCCTACTGGTACTGGGGACCTCTGGGTCTTGGGCTTTGAGATGATGAGGGACGAAAATATGGGTAAGGTCACAGGGTTTCTGGAAATCGACCGGCAGGTGGCGAAGTATCAGCCTGCCTCGGATCGCATCCGGCATTTCCGCGAATTCACGATCCCGATGTCGGACCAGGAGGTGCAGAAACAGGCAGCCCGCTGCATGGACTGTGGCATTCCCTATTGCCATGGGCCGACTGGTTGTCCTGTCCATAACCAGATTCCGGACTGGAACGACCTCGTCTACAACAACAACTGGGAAGCGGCGATCCAGAACCTGCATTCGACCAACAACTTCCCTGAGTTCACTGGCCGTGTCTGCCCGGCGCCCTGCGAGGAAGCCTGCACGCTGAACCTCGAAGACACGCCGGTTGCGATCAAGACCGTCGAACAGGCGATTGCCGACAAGGCCTACGAGCTCGGCTTCATCCGCCCGCAGCCGGCGACGGTCCATACCGGCAAGAAGGTCGCCATCATCGGCTCCGGCCCGGCCGGCATGGCGGCTGCGCAGCAGCTCGGCCGCGCTGGCCATGAGGTTCACCTCTATGAGCGCGAGTCGAAGCCCGGCGGGCTGCTGCGTTACGGCATCCCTGACTTCAAAATGGAGAAGAACTTCATCGATCGCCGCGTCGAGCAGATGAAGGGCGAGGGCGTCACCTTCCACTGTGGCGTCAATGTCGGGGTCGACGTGAAGGTCGAGCAGCTGCTCGCCGATTACGATGCGGTGCTCTATTGCGGCGGTTCGGAAACGCCCCGCGAAGCGGGTATCCCGGGCATCGAGCTTTCCGGCGTTCATGATGCAATGCCGTACCTCGTGCAGCAGAACAAGCGCGTCGGTCGCGAAAACATCGACAGCGTTGGCTGGGCCTCTGACCCGATCCTCGCCGGCGCCAAGCACGTGGTCGTCGTCGGCGGTGGCGATACTGCGTCTGACTGTGTCGGCACGGCGTTCCGTCAGGGTGCAGTGAAAGTGACCCAGCTCGACATTCGCCCGCAGCCGCCGGAGAAGGAAGACAAGCTCGCCGTCTGGCCGTTCTGGGCGACGAAGATGCGCACCTCGTCCTCGCAGGCGGAAGGCGCGATCCGCGAGTTCCAGGTTGCAACGCTCGAATTCGTCGGCGAAGACGGCGTGCTCACCGGCGTGAAGTGCTGCGAGGTGGACGAGCGCCGCAAGCCGATCGCCGGCACGGAGTTCATCATCAAAGCCGACCTCGCCTTCATCGCGATCGGTTTCAGCGGTCCGTTCAAGGACAGCGTGCTGAAGGAGCTCGACGGCAAGCTGACGCTCAATACCGACCGTCGCGGCTCGACCAACGTTGTTGCCAACGACCGCGACTACAAGACGTCGGTCGACAAGTTCTGGACGGCAGGCGACGTGCGCCGCGGCCAGTCGCTAGTCGTCTGGGCGATCCGCGAGGGCCGCCAGGCCGCCCGCGCCATCGATGAGGCCCTGATGGGCTCGACGGTTCTGCCGCGGTAAGCAAAGCCGTTTGATGAATGGAGTTTGGGCCGCTTCGAGCGGCCCTTTTCATTCCATAGGCTCCAGATCGAGCGTCATCGGCGGCTCTTGCAGGCTTTTCAACCATTCATGGTCGGGGTGGCATGCCGCAAGGCAGGTTTTCAGCCACAGACGTTGCGAAGCGGGCAGTTTCGGCAAGGCTTGCTCGAAGTCGATTTCATCCTTCGCGCGTCTGTATTTCGCCTTGAACAGCAGGACCGCAGCCGGCTTCAAATAGGGAATACCCTCAGCCGTCGTGCCAACCATCTCTGCACGCGGCCGGGAGATGGTCGGATCCCGTTTGTAGACCCAGGTCTCGAACGTTCCCGGCTCGATCATCATGTTGACGCGCCAGCGTCGCTCCGCCATGTCCAAACACCATATCTGCGAGATTGCTGCCGGTGGCGCCTCGTCTGCTGGCAGGTACTCAACAACGCCATCTCCCGCCGTATGGAATTCCATGCCCTTCAGGGCGTCGCGAAAGATGCCGAGATCTTCGCGTAGAACCGTCAATTCCAGGTCCTCGTGCTCACGAGTCTGACAGCCATGCCAAAGGTCGAGCGCCCATCCGCCGACAATACACCAGGGCCTTGAAATGCCACTCAACCGGCCTGCCAGTTCCGCTGGGCTCCAAGCGGACCATGCGCCGTGATCAGTCGGCATTTCTAATTGCATGACGTTTGTCTGCGTCTGCAGTGTCGAGCGGCGGTTGGGGTGAAGGTCTCCGCGCAACGGCAGAGGCAGTGCCTGAGACTGGCGACGGGTTGTCGCTGTAATTGGCCCTGCGAGGAAGCTGCTATTTGATGGAAACCTGTGCCGTGGGCTTCATCGGCGTCATGCGGTAGTCATCGACGCGGCCGGGTGGGGGAGGCGCCATCTCGCCGTCCTGAACCAGCATGTCGCGCGGTGACTTGGTTACGCTGACTGGCAGAGCTCTGCCGCCGAGAAGCTCCGCGCCGCCATCGAGGTTCGGGTCGGAGAGGCTGATCGGTTCCGTGCGGCCGGGCATTGCAACCGCGTCGATCGCCGGCGCATTGCCCGTATCGAGGCGAACGAGGTCGGGGCTTGTTTGAATGCCGAGGATGCGTCGCACGGGCTTTTCGACATAAAAGGCGAGCTTGCGCCGGCCGGCCTCGGTGAGATTGATGCCGTCGGACGTGCGCAGGCGCACCTGCTGGCCGTTGATATCAGAGCCGGTGACGATGAAGTCACCACCTTCGCTGACGAAGCCGTCCCAGATATCGACGAACTCGCCGCCGCCGCTCTCCATCTGCTTGCGGAACAGCTGGTTGAGCTGCACGGCATCGGCGGTCATCGCGGGCGAATCGAAGGCCGGCAGGCCGACCCAGAGCAGTGGGATCTTGCGGCTGGTGACCTGCTTGCCGAAGGCCACGACGCGGCGCTGATATTCTGCATACCAACCGTCGGTCCTGAATTTCTCCTTGCCTACATCCGTTACCATCTGCTGGCGATCATTCGCGCCGAGCATGACGATGACCATGGCGGGCTTTGCCTCGTCCATGAATTTCGTCAACTGTTGCGGCCAGTCATAGTAGTCGTCTCGCACCAGACCGGAGGCGACGTTGCTATGTGTTTCGACGACAATGCCGGGAGAATCCTTGAATGCGGCATCCATGCCGACGCCAAGACCGCCGGCGAGAAAGTCGCCGACGACAAGGATCTTCTGAGCGTTGGCAAGTTTTTCGACCACCTTCTCTTCAACGACCACGGGAGCGGCTGGGCGTGGCGCTGCAGCCGCCTTCGGCGCCGCCTTCCTCTTCGGCGCAGGCTGTCGTTGCGGCGCGTTCTGAGACGGTGCTTGTGGCGGATATTCCTGGATGTAACGACGACCAAGGAAGAAGTCGAGAATGGAGCGGCGATAGTAATAGCGCTCCTGCGCATCGGCCACGTGCACCGGCAGCGCGCTGAAGACAAGCACCAACGTCGCAGTGCCGATCGCACCCCAGCGGAGCGTTGCCCGGTTTACTCGTTTACGCATAGTCAGCAGCCTCGCATCAGCCGGCATTCTCGCATGGAGCGGGAAGGTGCGTCCACACCCCAAAATGCATGTCGCCGATTATTCCGTCTACTTGCGAAGCGCGTTCAAGAGCGGCAGCGATGGCTCGCCGTCCTGCTGCATTCCCATGCGTGCCTGGACCGCCGCAATGGCTGCCTTCGATCCGCTACCGAAGTTGCCGTCGACCTCGCCGTCATAATAGCCGAGCGTCTTCAGGCGGGTCTGCAGTTCGAACTTCTCTTTCATGTCGAGTGTGCCGTCTGGTCGGGGCCAGCGTTGTTTCATGCCGCCGTAGCCGGCGAGCTCGTCCGCGAGCAGCCCGACGCCGATCGCATAGCTGTCCGAGGCGTTGTATCTCTTGATCGTGAAGAAGTTGCTGGTCATCAGGAAGCCGGGGCCGTTGGGACCGGCCGGCATCTTGAGGACGGCGTTGCCGCCGCCGTCGCGGAAACCCTTGCCGTTGGGCCGTGTCAGGCCGAGGGAGGCCCACTGCGCCAGTGTGTGGGTCTTGCCGACCTGCTTGCGTGCGCTCGCCGGCACGACGACCTCATATCCCCAGGTCTTGCCCCTGTCCCAGCCGTTCTTCATCAGCAGGTTCGCGGATGTTGCCAAGGCATCGGGCACGGAGTTCCAGATGTCGCGATGGCCATTGCCGTCCGCGTCGATGGCGTAGAGAAGATAGCTTGTCGGAATGAACTGGGTGTGGCCCATGGCGCCCGCCCAGGAGCCGGTCATGCCGTTCGGGGAAATGTCGCCATTCTGAAGGATTTTCAAAGCCGCGATGAGCTGCTTCTTGGCGAACTTCGCGCGGCGTTCATCGGCATAGGCGAGTGTCGCCAGCGCCCGCGGCACGTAATGCAGGCGGTCGTCCTTGTCGAGAACTGCGCCATAATTGGATTCCATCGACCAGATCGCGAGGAGAATCGATTTGTCGACGCCGAAGCGGCGTTCGATCGCATTCAGCGTCGCGCCATGCTTGGCGGCCATCTGACGGCCGATCTGGACCGTATAGGGATTTACACGGGAATCCACATAGTCCCAAATTTTTGTCGTGAATTCAGGCTGATAGGCAGCCTTCTCGAGCACGGTCGGGTCCGGATCGCTGACGCCTGCGAAGGCTTTGCGATAGGTTGCCTTGCTGATGCCATTTTGAGCGGCAGTTTGATAGAAGTCCGCGATCCACTTCTGGAACTGCTGATCTGCTTTCGCATTGATGGGAGCCAGGCCGGCGGACGCGGTCACGACGAATGCAATAGCAAGACCACGAAGGGAATTTCTGTGATTTTGAGTCATCGGCGGTCATCCGTCCTTTTCGTTTCAGGCACAGCAGAGCGCGAAGTTCCGCTCAGGCCCGAGACTACCCGAACGGAGTCAACAAATTCTTTACCATGACGCAGGAACGCAGTCACCATTTGCAAAACGGTAGCAAATCTCATCTAGTCCAATCAGAAATGCCTTTTATTTCAAGCGGTGTAATCATCGCAGGAGGATTGTGTGGCAGAGCATAAAAAAGTTCGCAAAGCTGTATTTCCGGTTGCAGGTCTCGGGACTCGCTTTCTCCCGGCCACCAAAGCCGTGCCGAAGGAAATGCTGACTGTCGTCGACAAACCCATCATTCAGTATGTCGTCGACGAAGCCCTGGAAGCTGGCATCGAGCATTTCGTTTTCGTCACAGGTCGCAACAAGCACATCATCGAAGACTACTTCGATATTCACTTCGAACTCGAGCAGACGCTGCGCGAGCGCAGCAAGCAGGCGGAAATGACGTTGCTTGCCGGCCAGCTTCCCAAGGCTGGTACGGTCAGCTTCACCCGTCAGCAGGAGCCGCTCGGCCTCGGCCACGCCGTCTGGTGCGCCCGCGAGATCGTCGGCAACGAGCCATTCGCGCTACTGTTGCCCGACATGATCATGAAGAGCGAAGGCAAGGGTTGCATGAAGGGCATGATCGATCTCTATGCCCAGAGCGGCGGCAACATCATCGCCGTCGAGGAGTGCGCCCCCGATCAGGCCCATAAATACGGCATCGTCGGCGTCGGCGAAGCGATCGGTGATGGCTTCCGCATCACCGGCATGGTCGAGAAGCCGGCCAAGGGCACAGCGCCGTCGAACTACTTCATCAATGGCCGCTACATCCTGCAACCTGAGGTCTTCAAGATCCTGGAAACCCAGGAACGCGGCGCCGGCAACGAAATCCAGTTGACCGACGGCATGCTGAAGCTGCTCAAGGATCAGACCTTCGCGGGCTATCATTTCCGCGGCACGACCTACGACTGCGGCGCCAAGGATGGCTTCATCCTCGCCAACGTGGCATTCGCACTGGAACGTGCGGATATCCGCCCGACGGTCGAGGAAGGCTTCAAGGCGCTGCTAAAGGGCCTCTGAGGCAAGTCTAGATAATTCTTGAATAGATTGATCCGCCTTCAAGTCTCCCACATGGAGGCGGATTTCGTTTCAGCGCTTCAGTTTAAGGCCGACACCGGCCCGCCACTGTTCGGAGTCAGTGCTCGTCTTGCGAGACGTCAGTTCGTAGCCGATCGTGCTGGTCAGATCGAGGTAGCGGTTGATGTTCCAGGTCAGGCCGGCGCTCGTAGTGTAGACCGTCTCGTCGCTGGTCGGGCTATCGGAGGGGTAGTCGCGGTAGGTGATGCCGCCGAGGACGGTGCCTGTCAGATTGTCACGCAGCTGATGCGTGACGCCCGTCGTCAAGGCATGGGAAACATAGCCGGATTCACCGGCAGCCGTCGACGGGTTGATGCTTGTCAGCAGGCCGATATTGACGTCGGTGCCTCTGAGCGGCGACCAAAGGAGTTGAGCGTCTACCACGGCCGTGTCGATATCCGAAAGGCGCGGATCGTCGAAGGTGGCCGTCTCGTAGCCAACCCCAACCTCCCCGCGAAGCTTTTCGCCCATATCAAGCTCGACGCCGACTTTGGCGCCATAGCTATCCCCCGACCGGCGGAAGCCGGCCGAATCAACTCTCTCGTCATAGACCGTCTTGCCGACATTGGCCTCGATGAAGGGAATGAGTGCGGGAGACAGCTCGTAGCCGATGCGACCGCGGATCGTGCCGCTCGTCTGGTTGCGGTCGCCCAGCGAAACAGTCGTGCCATCAGACAACGTGGCGTCGGAATAGATCGCGCGGTTGAGATCGATGCCGGTACTGCCGCGCAGGATGCCGAAATCGCGTTCAATCGAGGCGCCGGCGCTGAATTCCTGGACATCCGATTGCTGGTCCGCGTTCTGCACGGCATTCGGATCATCAGTGTCTTCGCGGTAGAAATGATAGCCGCCGGTAATGTGCGCCGTCGTATCCTCTGGAAGATCAAGGCGCAGATCGCCGATAATCCTGAAATCCGGCTGTTCTTCACCTTCGCCGCTGACGTTTTTCTGCCAGGCACCGTCGGTCGTCACCAAGAGCTGGTGCAAAGCCCAGTCGGACGTCAGCGTCGTGTGCATGTCCGTTTCGAGAAACGCGCGTGTCTGCTTGACGCCGCCATCCTCCTGCGTCTCGGTGTTGATGCTCTGGGTGATGGTGGGGCGCAGTACGAAGGTGCCGATGTGGATGCCCGGCGTTTCCTCGGTAGCCGGATTCGGCTCCGGCTTGCGGGGCGGCAGCCGCTCGTCGAGCGGCGCCTCGCGCGTGTTGAGGCGCATCATGTCCTCATCAAGGATCGCCCCGGTGGTTTCATCGCTCGGCTTCTGATCGGGCGCTGCGATGGTGGCGGTCGTGGCTCCTTGTGCGGCATTATCGGTCGCTGACGTGGTCCTATTCGGCGTTTCGGGGATATCGCTTTCATCCTCCGGCGCCGCGAAAGCCGGCGCGTTGGATGAGCGTATCGAGGTGTTGGAGACCGGCGTCGACTGCGCAAGTGCGGCTTGGGGAACAAGGAAAGCGCCTACGGTGAGAGCCATGGACACGGCAAAGCCCACCGCGCGGAGCGGCGTGAGACTGCTCGTGTCCTTCCAATGACTCATGTCGATCCTGGCATGCTTCGAAGCGTTACCCGAACGTAAAGGCTTGTGGTTAACCATTCGTTTCCCGGGCATGCCTTGAGGATCAGCCGATGGACTCGGCCGGTGAAAACCGCTAACCCAGTGCCATGATCAAAAGAGCGGTAAATGTCATCGAAGACGGTGTCCTGGAGTCTGCGAAGCGGACGATCGGCACCGAGAGGCGGGCGCTTGAGGCCTTGGAACGTGCTTTTGGCCACGGCCTTGCTGCACCCTTCATGCGGGCGGTCGAGACGATTACCGGGATCACCGGTCGCGTCATCGTTACCGGTGTCGGCAAGAGCGGCCATATCGGGGTGAAGATCGCCGCCACATTGGCTTCGACAGGCACGCCGGCCTTCTTCGTCCACGCTGCCGAGGCGAACCACGGCGATCTCGGGATGATTGGCACGACCGATGTGGTTCTTGCCCTTTCCAAGGGCGGGGAAAGTGCTGAGCTTCGCAGCATCGTTGCCTATACGCGCCGTTTCTCGATCCCACTGATTGCCGTCACTTGTTCCGAGAAATCGTCACTCGCCACTGCCTCCGACATCATCTTGCTGATGCCAAACGAAGAGGAGGCCTGCCCGCATGGGCTTGCGCCGACGACGTCGACGTTGATGCAGCTTGCCATGGGCGATGCGCTGGCAATCGCCCTTTTGGACGCGCGCGGCTTCTCTGCCCGCGATTTTCATGTCTTCCACCCGGGTGGCAAGCTCGGTGCAAGTCTCAGCCACGTCGCCGACATCATGCATACAGGTGATCGCGTGCCATTGGTAGCGAGGGGGACGTCGGTGCCGGAAGCCATCTCGACACTCTCGCGCAAGCATTTCGGCTGCGTCGGGATCGTGGGGGAGGACGGCCGTCTCTGCGGTATCGTCACCGAAGGCGACGTGGCGCGCAACCTGGCGCGCAACCTCTCCGAACTGCTGGTTGACGATATCATGACCCGGACACCGAAGACGGTGAAGCCGACAGTGCTGGCAACGGCCGCGCTGGCGATGCTCAACCAACACAGTATCGGGGCGTTGATCGTGATCGACGATGACAACCGCCCGATCGGGCTCGTGCACTTCCACGATCTGCTGCGGATCGGCGTCGCCTGATCAGGCCGCTTCCACGGTGAGATCGCGGCCGCTGCTTGCCACTACCTTTACCTTGGTGCCGACCGGCAGATCGGGGCCGCTGACGCGCCAGACCGTATCGTCGAGGCGAATACGGCCGCGCCCTTCGCGAATGGGCTCCGCAAGGGTTGCGGTACGCCCCACGAGGCTTTCGGCCCGCTGATTGAGGAAAGGCTGATCGGTTTCGCCGTGCCGCACGGTCAGTTTGCGGCCGATGAAGGTTGCCACGACGGCAAGCAGCGCAAACAGGATGGCTTGAACTTGCCAGAACCAGAAGCTGCTATCCCAGAACAGAAGCGACAGCATGCCGACGATCAAGGCAGCAAGGCCGATCCAGATGAGGAAGAAGCCCGGGGCGATCAATTCTGCCGCCAACAGTATCAGGCCGGCAATCCACCAGCTCCAGGGCCCGAGTTCCGCGACAAGGCTGGCAATCATGGCTCAGCGCTCCGTTGGCGGGTTGAAGGGGTTGACGGCCGGAGTGGTGCGCGGTGTTGGCTGCGGACGCGGCGCCGGCGGCGTCGGATTGTCGCCAAAGACCTCCTTGGCGATCGCGCCGATACCGCCGAGCGATCCGATGAGGGAGGAAGCCTCGACCGGCATCAGCACGACCTTCGAATTGCCGGCGGTGCCGATCGCGGTCAGTGCCTCGGTATATTTCTGGGCCACGAAATAGTTGATGGCCTGGACGTTGCCTGAGGCAATCGCCTCCGACACCATTTTTGTCGCCTTGGCTTCGGCTTCCGCGAGCCGCTCGCGGGCTTCCGCATTCCGGAATGCCGCCTCGCGCTGGCCCTCGGCCTGAAGGATTGCGGACTGTTTGGCGCCCTCGGCCCGGAGGATCTGCGCATTACGGGAGCCTTCGGCTTCGAGCACCTGCGCGCGCTTCTCGCGTTCTGCCTTCATCTGCCGTGCCATAGCGTCGACCAGGTCGCGCGGCGGCTGGATGTCCTTGATCTCGACGCGCGTCACCTTGATCCCCCACGGCTGCACCGCGTCGTCGACGACGCGCAGCAAGCGGTCGTTGATCGCGTCACGGTTCGAGAGCAGCTCGTCGAGGTCCATCGAACCCATGACCGAACGGATGTTGGTCATCGTCAGGTTGAGGATGGCGTTTTCGAGGTTTGATACCTGATAGGCGGCCTCGGCGGCGTTGAGAATCTGGTAGAAGGAGACCGCATCGGCAGAGACGGAGGCGTTGTCCTTGGTGATGACCTCCTGTGTCGGCACGTTGAGCACCTGTTCCATGACGTTCATGCGGGCGCCGACGCGCTCGATGAATGGTGTAATCAGGTTGAGGCCGGGCTCGAGGGTGCGGGTGTAGCGGCCGAAACGCTCGATCGTGTAGCGGTAGCCCTGCGGCACCGTCTTGATCCCGGCAAACAGCACCAGGATGACGAAGACGACCAGAGCAATAACGACGATATCAAAGCCGCCCAGAACCATAAAACTCCCCCGCGATAGAATCGACCGTCACAACCTTAAACGAGCCGACCCCAAACGCCAGTAGCTTCGGCCGGCGACGCCGTTCGATCATGGATTCGATATGGGATGTCCGGAGGCTATTCACAACGGGGTCGCTTTGGCATAGAAGTCCCGACAGAAAATACCGGTCGCAGCCCACCCGGTCAAAACAAGGGATCCTCATTATGAAGACTATCGTCATCTGCTCCGGCGGATTGGACTCCATTTCGCTCGCCCATCGCGTGGCGGCGGAGCATCAACTTATCGGCCTGCTTTCCTTCGATTACGGACAGCGCCACCGCAAGGAACTGGACTTTGCCACCGCCTGCGCCAAGCGACTCGGCGTGCCGCACCAGATCATCGATATCCGCACCATCGGCCGGCACCTGACAGGATCGGCGTTGACCGACGATGTCGACGTGCCTGACGGCCACTATGCCGAGGAGACAATGAAGGCGACCGTGGTGCCGAACCGCAATGCTATCATGCTGGCAATCGCCTTCGGCCTCGCCGCGGCCCAGAAGGCGGATGCGGTGGCCGTTGCCGTGCATGGCGGCGACCACTTCATCTATCCCGATTGCCGCCCGGGCTTCATCGATGCCTTCCAGGAAATGCAGAACCAGGCGCTCGACGGCTATGCCAGCGTTTCGCTGCTGGCACCCTACGTCAACATCTCGAAGGCCGACATCGTCACGGATGGCACGAAATACGCGACGCCCTTTGCCGAGACGTGGTCCTGTTACAAGGGCGGCACACGCCACTGCGGGCGGTGCGGCACCTGTGTTGAGCGGCGTGAGGCTTTTCATCTGGCCGGCGTCGCCGATCCGACGGAATACGAGGATCCGGATTTCTGGGTGGCCGCAACGTCAGGCTATTGGGCCAGGGAGGTGAAGTGATGTTTCGCATCACCAAGGAGTTCCACTTCTCTGCATCCCATCAGCTGACGCACCTGCCCGCCGATCATCAATGCGCGCGACTGCACGGGCACAACTATATCGTCGTGGTGGAGTTAGCTGCCGCCGAGCTCGATGAGAACGGCTTTGTGCGCGACTATCACGAGCTTTCGCCGCTGAAGCGCTACATCGACGAGCGCTTCGACCATCGGCATCTGAACGAAGTGTTCGGCCATGATCGCGTGACGTCGGAATATCTCGCCAAGCACTTCTACCACTGGTGCAAGGAGCGACTGCCGGAGACATCGGCGGTGCGCGTCAGCGAGACGCCGAAGACCTGGGCGGAATACCGGCCATGAGCGCGGCTCGCGAGACGCAGATCCGCGTCAGCGAGATCTTCGGGCCGACGATCCAGGGGGAAGGCATACTGATCGGCCTGCCGACCGTCTTCGTCCGCACCGGCGGTTGCGATTATCGCTGTTCGTGGTGCGACAGCCTGCATGCTGTTGATAGCGAGTATCGCGATCAATGGCTGCCCATGACGGTCGATGGCATATGGGCAGAGGTGACGCGGCTCTCCGGCGGCAAGCCGCTCATGGTGTCGCTTTCGGGCGGCAACCCGGCGATCCAGCCGCTTGGCGGTCTCATCGCGCACGGGCATGAGCAGGGCTACAAGTTCGCGCTGGAGACGCAGGGCAGCGTCGCCAAGGAATGGTTTGCCGATCTCGATGTGCTCGTGTTGAGCCCCAAGCCGCCGTCGAGCGGCATGGCGACGGACTGGGATGCCTTCGAGGACTGTCTTCGCAAAGCGGGCAATGGGCCTGCCATCGCCTTGAAGATCGTCGTTTTCGACGATCTCGACTACGCCTATGCCCGGGAGGCGGCGGTGCGTTATCCACATCTGTCCGTCTACCTGCAGCCGGGAAACCACACGCCACCGCCGCCCGACGACGACGATGCGCGCGTCGATATCGACGGTATCATGGACAGGATGTTGTGGCTGGTCGACAAGGTGACCGAGGACCGGTGGTTCGAGGCACGCGTGCTGCCCCAGTTGCATGTCCTGATCTGGGGCAACAAGCGCGGCGTCTGATCAGACCCAGCCGAGCAGTTCGCGGCGAACGACCTTTTCCAGCACCCGCATGCCGTCTTCGCTGTCGTTGAGGCAGGGAATGTGGGTGAACTTCTCGCCGCCATTCTCATGGAAAGAATGGGCAGCCTGTTCGGCAATCTCTTCCAGCGTCTCCAGACAGTCGGACACGAAGCCGGGGTTCAGCACGGCGATCCTCCTGACGCCATCCTGCGCCAGCTTCTCGACCGTCTTGTCGGTGTAGGGCTGCAGCCACTCTTCCGGGCCGAAGCGAGACTGGAAGGTCACCATGAATTTCTCCTCCGGCAGTCCCAGCCGTTCGCGCAGCAGCTGACCAGTCTTCTGGCATTGCCAGTAATAGGGGTCGCCCTGCTCGGAGTAGGAGAGCGGAATGCCGTGGAAGGACGCGAGCACCATATCCGGCTGCCAGTCGAGCGTCGCCAGATGGTCGGTCACCGAATTGGCAAGCGCCGCGATATAGGTCTCGTCGTCGTGATAATCCGGGACGGTACGCAGCGCCGGCTGCCGGCGCATCTTGAGCAGTTGCTGGAAGGCCTTGTCGTTGACGGTCGCGGTCGTTGCGGCGGCATATTGCGGGTAGAGCGGGAAGAGAACGATGCGGTCGCAGCCTTCGTCCTTCAGCGTCAGGATGCGCGAGGGGATCGAGGGCGTCCCGTAGCGCATCGCCCAGTCCACCTTGACATTCGGCAAGTCCTTCAGGCGTTCGGCCATAAGGTCGGACTGGTTGCGCGTGTAGGTGCGCAGGTAGCTCTCATTCCTGTCCTTGTTCCAGATCGTCTCATACGCCTTGCCTACCTTCTGCGGACGGGTGTTGAGAACGATGCCGAACAGGATCGGATACCACTTCCAGGGCGACCACTCGATGACGCGCCTGTCGGTCAGGAATTCCCGGAGGTAACGGCGCATGGAGGCGTAGTCGGTGCCGTCGGGCGTGCCGAGATTGACAAGCAGGACGCCCACCTTGCCTGATTTCACGGGCGGATGGTCCGCCGGACGGTGCGCAGTATCAACAGTCGTCATTTAAACCCCGGTATCGTCTGGTCTGCCGGCTCATACGCAGCCGGGCTTCGATGGTTCACCCTATAGGAACAAAGCCGGTCCGGGAAACCCCGGACCGGCTTTCAGGATCGAGACAAATCGTCTTACTTCGACGGAATCTGCAGGTCCTTGCCGATCGTCAGGTGGCGTGGCGCCGGCGTGCCGTTGGCCTCGGAGATCTTCTTCCAGAGCGCGCCGTCGCCGTAGAACTGCTCGGCGAGATCCCAGAGCGTATCGCCGGCGGCGATGACGTGGTTGGTCGGCGTATTCGGGGCAAGCGCTGCGGGAGCTTCCGCGGTCGGCGCTGCCGGGACCGCCGACGTTGCCGGTGCCGTCGGGGAGGCAGGCGCAGCGGGCGCGGGTTGCGTCGTCGCCGGTGCTTCGGTTCCGGAGGCCGCGACCTCGGTCACGCGACCGTCGGTGTAGGGCTTGTAGGGCGAGTGCGCGGCAATGTACTCGGCCGTCACGTCGGCTAGGTCGGGGCCGAAGTCGTAGGCGTTCTTGCCTGCTGTCTCGAAGATCGAATAGCCATCGCCACCGGCACGCATGAAGTTGTTGGTGACGACACCATAGGTTTTCGCGTCATCGAGCGGCACGAAGGCGTCGCCCTCCTTGGCCTCGACCGATACGAGACGGTTGCCGGCGGGCTTGGTCCTGTCGAAGGTGTATTTCAGGCCCGACACCTGTGGAAAGCGGCCGGCGCCCTGTTCGATCTGGCTTAGGCCGTTTTCCAAGGCCTTGCGGATTTCGGCGCCCGTCAGCTCGAAAGTCGCCAGCGTGTTCTGGAACGGCAGAACGGTGATCACTTCGCCCTGGGTGACGTCGCCGGCATCGATCGATGCGCGCAGTCCGCCGCCGTTCTGGATGGCGATGGTCATGCCCTGGCTCTTGCCGCGGTCGAGCATGGCGTCGGCAACGAGGTTGCCCATTGAGCATTCCTCGACGCGGCAGACAGTGCGGTCACCTTGGATCGGAGCTTCGCTGGAGCCGATGACCTTCTTGCGCAGTTCCTCGATCGGCTTGGCGAGCTCGGCGATCCGGGCGGTGAGTGTCGGATCGGGGGTGAAGGAAGAATCGATCAGGATCGGGTCGCCCTTGGCTTCCTTGACAACGCCATTGTCATCGAAGGTGACGACGAGGTCGCCGAGATACTTGCTGTAGGACGCGGCCTGGACCACCGGCACCTTGTAGCCGCCGGGATTGTCGACCATCGTCGGGTAGGGGCCTTCCGCTTTCGGGTCGGTATTCGACAGCAGGCTATGCGAATGACCGCCGACGACAACGTCGACATCGGGGATCTTGGCGATGGCCGCGAGGTCGCGCGGATAGCCGACATGGGTCAAAGCGATGATCTTGCTGATACCCTGCTTCTTCAGGTCTTCGACGGCCGCCGTGATGGTCTGCACGTCGTCGGCGATCATCACCTTCGGGCCGGGCGAGGACAGTTCTTCCGTGTCGTTGGTCACGGCGCCGACGATGCCGATCTTCTGGCCACCGACATCGAGCACCAGCGAAGGCTTGATACGGTCGCCGAGCTTGGAGCCGTCGCCGGCCAGGACGTTGGCCGAAATGACGGGAAACTTGACCTTGTCGAGGAAGGTTGCCAGGCCATCCTCGCTGTCGTCGAACTCGTGGTTGCCGACGGTCATCACGTCGAACTTCATCTCATTCAGCACTTCGGCTTCGACAGCGCCCTTGTAGGTGGTGTAGAAAAGCGAGCCTTGGAAATTGTCGCCGGCATTGAGCAGCAGCACGTTCTTGCCGTTCAGGGCATCGCGACGCTGGTCGATCGCGGTCTTCAGGCGGGCTGCACCGCCGAAGCATTCCTTCTTGCCCTCTTCCTCGGCAGAGCAGGTGGAGTCGAACTTGTTGATCGACTCGATGCGCGAATGGAAATCGTTGATGTGAAGAATATTGAGCTCGTAATCGGCAAAAGCGGCGCCGCTCGACAGCGTCAGCATCGACGCGGTCAGCAGACCGAATTGAAATGATTTCGTCATCCTGCTCTCCTGATTTCTGGGCGAAGCCTTTGACCCCTGCGCTCCGCCGTCCCTGCGTGATCGATGTTTTCACCTAGCACTAGCGGCGGCAAGAGAAAAAGCTGTGACAGCCTCGGTGCTTTCCAAGAGCAGTAAACAAAAAAGCTCCCCGAAGGGAGCTTTTGTCGTTCGGTGCTGGCGACCTTACATGCGGCGGGTCAAGGTGAATTGCGACCCGGCGTCCGAGGTGCAGTTTAGCTGGCTCTGGGTCACCAGCGCGCAGTTGACCTTGGATTGCGTCTTGCGCACCAGCGACGTCATATTGATCTCGACCAGCGACGGAGAGGTATTCACATAGGTGCCGGACGCCAGAAGCTGATTGCTGTCGGTCGTGCGGGTGGTGAATGTTCCCGCCTGGAAGGTGGAGATGATGCCGTTCGGATCCGCCCATGAGCCTTCGACGCCAGACGGAGCCGGATTTGCTGCAACCGGCACCGGGCGTGGCGACGACATTGTGCAAGCAGTCAAGGCCGCGGCGGCGCCGACAATGGCAACGAGGGTTCTGATTTTCATAGGCTTCTCCCGGAGATTCGGAGCAAAAACTATCCGTGTGGTTGCAGAAAACATGGCGCGAGCACCCAAGGAAGGCAAGGCTGCGTCGAGATGAGACGGCATTTATACAGCAGGCGTTACAAAAATGCCCGCCTTGCGGCGGGCACCTTGGAATGCGGGTCTGGCTAAGATCAGCGAACGAGGATGTTCTTGAACTGCCAGGGATCCTTGGTGTCGATCTCTTCCGGGAAGAGTCCCGGGCGACCGTCCAGCGGCGTCCAGTCGGTGTAGTGGCCTTCGACGGGTCCGAGGTATTGCGTCTGCACTTCGAGGCAGCGCTTGTAGTCGATCTCGTCGGCTTCGACGATGCCGGCGTCCGGGTTTTCGAGCGCCCAGACCATGCCGGCGAGAACAGCGGAGGTTACCTGTAGGCCGGTGGCGTTCTGATAAGGCGCGATGCGGCGGGTTTCTTCCAGCGACAGGCGCGAGCCGTACCAGTAGGCGTTCTTTTCGTGGCCGTAGAGCAGGACGCCGAGTTCGTCGATGCCGTCCTCCAGTTCGTCCTCATCGAGAACGTGGTGCACCGGCTGCGACGTGCCGCCATTGCCGAACATTTCGTGCAGCGACAGCACGGCGTCGTTGGCCGGATGGTAGGCGTAGTGGCAGGTTGGGCGGAAGGTTACTTCGCCGTCCTTGTCGCGAACCGTGAAGTAATCGGCGATCGAGATCGACTCGTTATGGGTGACGAGGAAGCCGTACTGCGGGCCGGGCGTCGGGCACCAGGTGCGGACGCGCGTGTTGGCGCCAGGCTGCTCCAGGTAGATCGCAGCCTTGCAGCCCTTCTTGTGTTTCTTGCCGTTCTTCGGCATCCAGTTTTCGTGGGTGCCCCAGCCGAGCTCGGCCGGCTGCAGGCCTTCCGAGATGAAGCCTTCGACAGACCAGGTGTTCCAGAAGACGTTGAGCGGCTTCGGATGCTTGGTGCGCTGCGTGTCACGCTCGGCGATGTGGACGCCCTTGACGCCGACCTTCTTCATCAGCTTTGCCCAGCCTTCGCGCTCATGCTGATCCGGCTCCTCGAACTTCAGACCGATATCGTTGGCAAGGTTGACGAGCGCCTTCTTAACGAACCACGAGACCATGCCCGGGTTAGCGCCGCAAGTCGAAACAGCAGTGGCACCGCCTGGGTTCTTCGCCTTTTCCTTGCGCAGGGTTTCGCGCAGCGCGTAGTTGGTGCGGTCGGCGTTCTTCATGCTCTTGTCGAAATAGAAGCCCAGCCAGGGTTCGACAACAGTGTCGATGTAGAGAGCGCCGAGCTTGCGGCAGAGCTTCATCAGGTCGACCGACCCGGTATCGACGGAAAGATTGACGCAGAAACCCTGGCCGCCGCCTTCGGTCAGAAGCGGCTTCAGTAGCTCCTTGTAATTTTCTTTGGTGACATGCGACTTGATGTGCCTCACGCCGTGCTTTGCCATGATTTCGGTGTGATCTGCGTCGTCGCGCGGGTCGATGACTACCATCCGGCTCTTGTCGAACTTGAAGTGGCGCTCGATCAGCGGCAGCGTGCCGCGGCCGATGGAGCCAAAGCCGATCATGACGATCGGGCCGGTAATTTCGGCATATACCGGGTGGGTCTGTTCCGTCATTCTTTTCTCCTGTGGAAGGCGACGAAGGCGATGAGCCTTAAGAATTAGAATTCATCTGAAATGGCGCAGATAATGCGAAGTGACCGGCTCTAACCATAAAACAACGTCACAATAAAGAGCGTTCGGGCCGGGAACACAAATATCAGGCGGGAAAGAGGGCGACTGCGAGTGCCCGAAGCTTGGCGGCGAGCTCCGCCTTCTGCAATGTCAGACCTTTATAGGCCGCCTGATGATCATCGAGACTGTCCAGTTGCACGGCGAAGCTTTCGGCGAGTTTGCCGGCGTTCGGATGATGGGCGATCGCCGCAATTGGATCGACGTGGACGCGGATCGTGAAAAGGATATCGCCCGACCTGGGCAGTCTGCGCAGTGTCTGCCGCTCGACCCGCGCAAAGCGCTCGGCGAGCGTAAACGGTTCGGCAGACGGCGGGCGGCGGTGTTTGGAGACCGGGAGGAAGAGATCGTCCGTGACGTTCACGGACCAATTCAGTCGTTCTACTGGCTGCGAGACCTGCAGGTTATCAAAGATGCGGGTGATGAGCGCCGCGTTGCGCGTCCCTTCGCCGAAACCGGGCACGTCGGCGTGGATCGCCTGCATCGGACGACCGAACTTTTCTTGCAGCGACCATGAGGAAGGGAAGGCGACGAAGCCGGCGACGAGATGCCAGCCGTCCTGCTTACGCCGCATGATGACAAGATCGTCCTGCACCAGCAGGCCGGCGCGCAGCAGGGGTGGCGCCTCCCGGTTGACGCCATCGGTAACGCTGTGGGCGAACTCCGGATGGCATTCTGCAAGGTGAGCCTGCAGAAGATCGAAGACCTCCTGTTGCGCCTCCGCGGTCTCCTCCTCGGCAACGAAAATCTCGTCGCGATGGCTCTCGATCAGTCGTTTCTTCTCGCCGATATAGCGTGCCCAATCGCTATCCGGTTCGATCCAGCGGGCAAGATCGAGCGGCATCAAGCCGATCGTGAACGGGCGAGTGGAGCCGTCATAGGGCGTGTGGGTCGGAAGCGTCATGACAGCACTCTATGCCGTCAACGTCCCCTGATGGAAGACCATCCGCCACTGACCGTCGGCATCATACCGCCAGACGGAACTGCGCAGCGATCTGACGGGCAGGCTGGCGGGAACGGTCCGCATCGCCCTGTAGGTGACGAGCGCCAGGTCGGGAGAGAGCAAGTGCATCTCGAAATCGGTCAAAGTGCGCGCTGTACCGTCCGGTGGCTCAGCGAGTAGGGCAGAGATGCCGTCCTCATAGAGATACAGGCCACCGGAAGCGCCGATTTCCCGGAATTCGGGGGCAAGAAGGGATTCGAGCGCGGAACGCGAGCTGCGGACTTCCGACTCGAACAACAGCTGTTCCAAAGATTGAAGATGTTCACTGAGGTCGTTCATACCGCTGCCACGTTGGTCTGGCGTTTAGTTTTTCAGGGTATCCAATCCCGCCGCCGTCGTGGTGATGGCGACCTCGGTGATCTCGTATTCGGCGATGCCATTCACCGTGAACGGGTCTTGTGCGACATAGGCATCGATTTCGGCGCGCTGTCCGATCGCAAGGACCACGCCTCCGGTGCGCGGCACTTTGCGTCCGGAGGCGAGGAACCAACCTTTTGCATAGCCTTCCCTGACCCAGGCCATATGCGACTCCATGTGCTTGTCGGCTTCCTCGTTCGGCTTCACATAGGTTAGGGCGAGGATGAACATCGCAGAATTTCCTTTCAGGGTGTTGCGTTCCGACGCATGTGAATATTCAATTGGCGCGGAGCCATCCATACTCTTTTCAGAATTCTGCTCCAAAGTGCGAACCGTTAATGTCAGCACGCCCGGAACATTCGGATGAACCAGATATCTGAGCGGCTTGCCGAATTGCAGGAAGACAGTGCCGTCCTGATTGCCCTTTACGATCAGGAAGACCGACTGCGCTATGCAAATCCGGCTTTTCGTTCGACCTACGCCATCGAACCCGATGAAACGCCTTTGTGGTCGGAACTGATGCGGCGCAATACGCGCGCCGGTAAGGGGACGATCATTCGCACTGCCGATTTCGAGGTGTGGCTCGTTTCCGCGCAGTCGCGCCGCGGCAAGCTGCCATTTCGCGCTTTCGAGACGGACGTCGTCGACGGGCGCTGGTTCTGGATGACCGAGACAGTGCAGAAAGACGGTTGGATGCTCTGCATTGCCAGCGACATCACGCATCTGAAGCAGAGCGAACGCGATGTCAGGCAGGATCGCGATTTTGCGCTGCGGGCCTCGCAGACGGATGAGTTGACGAGTATTTCCAACCGTCGTTTCATGATGGCGGCGCTGGAAAGCCTGATTGCACGTCAGGGGTCCGCCAATGCAGGCGTCGTCGGCTGCATCTGCATCATGGACCTCGACTTCTTCAAGCGCATCAATGACATTTATGGCCACCAGTTCGGCGACGACGTACTGATCGATTTCTCGCGCCGCGTGCAGCCGGTCATCCGGCGACGCGACAGCTTCGGGCGGATCGGCGGCGAGGAATTCATGCTGATCCTACCGGATACGACGCTGGCGCAGGCGGAACTGATTGTCGACCGTATCATCAGAATGGTGCGCGGCGCCCGCCCCATACCCACGGTGCCTTCGTTCTCTTACACATGCTCGGCGGGACTGGCCGAGTTGCGGCCGGGCGAGACGGCGCGCGAGGTTTATGCCCGGGCCGACGAGGCGTTGTACCACGCCAAACAGAGCGGCCGCGACCGGCTAAAGATCGTCGCCTAGTCGACGAGGCGGGCGTGGATCAGCCCCCGCAACGAATTGCCGACATAGAGTTTGCCTGCTGTGAGATCCTGTCGGGTAATGCGTCCGACGCGTGCCCTGCGCTGGCAGATCAGTTCGGTGCGCAGCACTCCGGCCAGCAGGCCGCAGGAAATCGGCGGCGTTCGCAGCATTCCCGACCCGTCGTCGAGGAAAATGGAGGTGATCGTGCCTTCGCAGACGTCGTCTCGCTCGTTCAGGAGCAACACTTCGTCGGCTTCCGACGCGGGATATTCGGCACGAGCCGCCTCATAGACGCCACGGCGCGTCGTCTTCAGTCGCAGCAATTTGTCAGTGGAATCAAGGCGTGCCTTTGCGAGCCGGACCTTCCATTCGGTGCCGGTGGGCGTGGGGACAAACGGTGTCGACATCACTTCGATATGCCCGTGCCGATCGAGTGTCAGCCGTATGCGCAGGGGCATATCAGCGCTCGCAACGGCCGCCTCGAGTTTGGCGGTGGTAGCCGCGGGACTGGGAAAGCCGATACGGCGGGCGGAGCGGGAGAGGCGTGCCAGATGCAGGCGTAGTCGGACGAAGCCAGTGTCCGGTTCCCAGCGCAGGGTTTCGATCAGCGAGAAGTCGTTCATCGCGCGATCTCCTGATCGCCGATCGCAAACCGCGCCTTCAGGAGGCACTCTTCGTATTCGGCCTCGGCGGTGGAATCGAAGACGATGCCGCCGCCGACGTTGAAGACCGCCTTGCCACCGGCAAACAGGCTGATGGTGCGGATCGCCACCGAAAAGCGCATGGCGCCGCCGGGCGCAATCATGCCGATCGCGCCGCAATAGGCGTCGCGTGGCGCGTCCTCCAGCGTGTGCAGGATCTGCATGGCGCTAAGCTTTGGCGCGCCGGTGATCGATCCGCAGGGAAAAAGTGCGGCGAAGATATCGCGGATCGTTAGATCGGGGAGGAGTTTCGCCTGCACATGGCTGACCATCTGGTGCACGGTGGGATAGGTCTCGATGTCGAAGAGCTTGGGAACGTCGAGCGTTCCGACCTCCGTGATGCGCGAGATATCGTTGCGCAGCAGGTCGACGATCATGCGGTTTTCGGCCTGGGTTTTTATGTCCTCACGCATCGCGGCAATGATCGCTGCATCTTCGGCTTCGCTCGCCCCGCGTTTTGCCGTGCCCTTCATCGGATGCGTTTCGATCCAGCCTTCCTCGTCCGTGCGGAAGAAGAGTTCGGGAGAGCGGGAAAGGAGGATCGGGCCGCCAAGATCGACAAGCGCGCCGTATTTGACCGGCTGCCGTTCGATCAGCGACCAGAAGGCGGCGCGCGGATCGCCGCGGCAGAGGGCGGTGATCGGCATGGTGAGGTTCGCTTGGTAGCAATCTCCCTGGCGTAGATGCCAATGCAGGCGCTCGAAGCGCTCCTTATAGGTAGAAAAATCCCAGCCGGCTCTGGGTTCGCTCAGGAATTCGTCGTTCTCGCTGCGGTGCTTGGGCTGGGCGAGGGGATGGGTCTCAGGCAGCGGGCCATCGAAGACGCCAAAGGCGAGCAGCGGCGTTTCGCGACCTTCCTGCAGGAAGGTCGCCAGCTTTTTCTCGAAGAGGTAGCCGGCTTCATAGGCCATGTAGCCCGCCAGCCATTTGCCGGCAGCCTTTGCCTCTTCCATGCGGGCAAGTCCAGCAAAGAACTCACCACCCGTGCGGGCAACGATGATCTCCGACGGGTCGGAAAAGAGCATCACTTGCCCGGTCGTGTCATCCCGGAACAGAACGTGGCGTTCAGCGTTGGTCATGCCTGCCTTTGGATCGAGAGCCTATGCGCTCTTAATCAAGCGCTTCCAATTCGTCGATCAGCCCTTCGATCATCGACAGCCCCTTGCTCCAGAACGACGGATCGGTGGCATCCAGGCCGAACGGTTTCAGGAGCTCCGAATGATGCTTGGTCCCGCCGGCCTTCAGAAGCTCGAAATACTTCTCCTGGAAGCCCTTGTCGGCCTTCTGGTAGACGGCATAGAGCGAGTTCACCAGGCAGTCGCCGAATGCGTAGGCGTAGACATAGAAGGGCGAATGGATGAAGTGCGGGATGTAGGCCCAATAGGTCTCATAGCCCTCTGAAATCTTGATCGCCGGCCCGAGGCTCTCCGACTGCACGGAAAGCCAGAGTTCGCCGATGTCCTCCGACGTCAGTTCACCGGCCTTGCGGGCGGTGTGAATCTTGCGTTCGAATTCGTAGAAGGCGATCTGGCGCACGACTGTATTGATCATGTCCTCGACCTTCTGGGCGAGCATGGCCTTGCGCTCACGCTTGTCCTTCGTCGTGTCGAGGAGGGCGCGGAAAGTCAGCATTTCACCGAAGACGGAGGCGGTTTCCGCCAGAGTGAGGGGCGTCTGGCACATCAGGGCGCCCTGGGCACCAGCCAGAACCTGGTGGACGCCGTGACCGAGCTCATGAGCGAGTGTCATCACGTCGCGCGGCTTGCCGAGATAGTTGACGAGCACGTAGGGATGCGCCGACGGGACCGTCGGATGTGCAAAGGCGCCCGGCGCCTTGCCGGGGCGAACCGGCGCGTCGATCCACTGTTCGTCGAAGAAGCGCTTGGCGATCGCAGCCATCTCAGGCGCGAAGTTGCCGTAGGCGGAAAGGACGGTGTCCTTCGCCTCATTCCAGGAGATGATGGCGTTGGAGGTTTCCGGCAGTGGCGCGTTGCGGTCCCAGAAGTTCATCTGGTCCATGCCGAGCCACTTTGCCTTCATCTTGTAGTAGCGGTGCGAGAGGCGCGGATAGGCTTCCTTGACGGCGGCGGCCAACGCATCGACCACTTCGCGCTCGACGCGGTTCGCAAGATGCCTGCTATCGGCGATGTCATCGAAGCCGCGCCAGCGGTCGGAGATGTCCTTGTCCTTGGCGAGCGTGTTGGTGATGAGGGTAAAGGTACGCAGGTTCTCCTTGAACGTCTGCGCGAGCGCCATCGCGCCCTTGCGACGGACTTCGGGGTCCTTTTCCTGCAGCATGTTCAGGGTGACTTCCAGCGGCAGCTTTTCGCCATCGACGTCGAAGCGCAGTTCCGTCATCGTCTCGTCGAACAGGCGATTGAAGGCCGCGGCCGAGGTCATCGACTTTTCCAGGAAGAGCTGCTCCAGCTTGTCCTCGAGCTGATATGGCTTGTCCTTGCGCAGATCGACGAGCCACGGGCGATAGTGGCCGGCATCCGGGTCATCAACCATGCAGGCATCGATGACGGCGTCGTCGATGCGATTGAGTTCGAGCGAAAAAAACAAGAGATGGCTGGAGAATTCGGTGATCTTCGCCTGGGCGTCGCCATAGAGCTTGCCGTTTACCGGGTTTGATGTGTCGGAGAAATAGGTGAGGCCGGTAAAGGAGCCGAGGCGGCCGATGATGTCATCCAGCGCCTCGTACTCCTTCAGCGCCTGGCCGATGCCCTCGGTGCCCGTCTTGGTCGCGGCGTCGGCAAGCTTGCCCTTCCACTTCTCTTCGAAGGCGATCGCCTGCTTGCCGGCCTTCTCCATGTCGCCGGTGAAGGCCGTGGACGTCGCGGAAGGGTAGAGGTCCTGCAATTTCCAGGTCGGCAGGTCGCCGAGGGCGGCATCCGTCGCGGAGGCAGCAGAACTTGCCGAAAAATTAATGGCCGTGCCGGAGAGCGTGTTTTTCATCATCGGGGTCCTGTTCCTCTTTTGCGACAGGCTTGACTGTCTAGGCGCCTAAAGGCTTGGCATCAAGGGGCTTTCGGCTGCCCATAAGCTCCGTTTCGGGTCGGACTTGGCCCCACCGCAAACGTTAAAATGCAATTGTTTCTCAAAACTGGATGTTCAAGCCTTTCTGCCACAGTGCTTCTCAGGTTTCGCATGAAGTGAGGCAGCAATGACCGGTTACAATGAGCTCAAGGGTGCAGCGCAGATTCTTGTCGTCGAGGACGACCCGATCCAGCGTCGGCTGCTCAAGAACGCGATCGAGCGTCACGGCCACGTCGTCCATCAGGCGGAAAACGGCCGGATCGGACTAGAGATGGTCAAGCGAGGCAGTGGCCTCTTCAACATTATCGTTCTCGACCTGATGATGCCCGAGATGACGGGCCTCGAATTCCTCGAGGCACTGCACGAATTCGGCACTCATGTTCCGGTGATTGTCCAGACGGGGCAAGGCGGCATCGAGACTGTGGTGCAGGCGATGCGTGCCGGCGCTTTTGATTTCGTCGTCAAGCCGGTTTCTCCCGAGCGGATCGCCAACTCGATCTCGAATGCCCTGAAGCTCGACCAGCGCGAGGTCAAGGCGCGCGCCGGTCGCCGGTCGCGTTCCGGCTCTGTCGGCTTTGACGACATCGTCTCGGCAAGCCCGGCGATGATCCGCGTCATCGATCTGGCACAACGCGCCGCGCAGTCGAATATTCCCGTCGTGCTCGAAGGCGAGTCCGGCGTCGGCAAGGAATTGGTGGCCCGCGCCATCCAGTCCGGCAGCGACCGGTCCGGCAAGCCATTTGTCACGGTCAATTGCGGCGCCATTCCGCATAATCTGGTCGAAAGCATCCTCTTCGGTCACGAGAAGGGCGCGTTCACGGGGGCAACCGAGCGCCACATCGGCAAGTTCATGGAAGCCGATGGCGGTACCATCTTCCTCGACGAAATCGGCGATCTGCCACTCGAGGTCCAGGTCAAGCTGCTGCGCGCGGTGCAACAGGGTGAAATCGAAACCGTTGGCGCGCGCACGGCCCACAAGGTCAATGTCCGCCTGATTTCGGCGACCAACAAGGACCTGATCGAAGAGGTCAAGAACGGCCACTTCCGCGAGGACCTCTACTATCGCCTGAACGTCTTTCCGATCACCATCCCGGCGCTGCGCAAGCGCAAGGAGGATATTCCGCACCTGGTGCGGGTCTTCGCCGATCGCTTCTCCAGCGAGCAGAAGGGCGGCCAACGAATGTCGGTGAGCTCCGGCGCGCTGGCCCTGCTTACCGCCTACGACTGGCCGGGCAACATCCGCCAGCTCGAGAACGCGATCTTCCGCGCGGTAGTGCTGGCCGAGGGGGGCGAACTGACCGAAGCAGACTTTCCGCAGATCGCGGCCCAGCTGCCAGAATACGAGGTCGTCGATCACCTGGCGCTGGTCGCCGACAACACGCGTCTCGACCGACAAAACAACCTCTCAACCGCCGATTACCCGGCTCACCAGGCCAGCGTCGAAGAGGCGGTCGCACGAATCACGGAGGCGCCTGATAACGCGATTGCGAGCACAAACCCTGCCGGAGACGTACGAAAGCTTGCGGATGTGGAGGAGGAACTGATCCGATTCGCCCTTAAATTCTATCGGGGGCAGATGAGTCAAGTGGCCCGAAAACTGGGCATCGGACGATCCACATTGTACCGGAAACTCAAGGATTATGGCATAGATCCGGACAATCCGCAGAAAGACGCCGCATAAATCGCCTAAATTAACGCTCCGGCAATCATCTTTTGTTACCAATCATAAACCACTTGTTAGTGGCCTGTTCATTATGTAAGGAAAAGGTTGATCACGTGTGGCATTTTTGCCATCGTGTGACCGCATTTAACAGCCAACGGTGTCAAAGAGGGACCATCGGCTGTCTGACGGGGATTGAGTTTGCCGGATCTGAATGGGAATACGAGGCCTTCGCGCTTGAACGGGCGCACTAGGTACACGGACCTTTGCGGAAAGGTGTTTAGGACGGCTATGGCCGCCCTTCTCGCACTCGTTGTTTCCTCGCCGGTCCTGGTCAGCTCGCCTTCCGAGGCGGCCGGCGAAACACGCAGTCTCAAGCTCTATTTCATTCACACCGGCGAAAAGGCCGTTATCACCTACAAGCGCAACGGCCGGTACGATCCGAAGGGTCTCCAGCAGCTGAACCGATTCCTTCGCGACTGGCGCAAGAACCAGCCGACGAGAATGGACCCCCGCCTTTTCGACCTTATCTGGGAGGTCTACCGCCAGAGCGGCTCGCGCGACTACATCAACGTTGTCTGCGGCTTCCGTTCGCCGGCCACCAACGCCATGCTGAAGGGCCGCTCACGCAATTCCGGCGTTGCCGAAAAGAGCCAGCATATGCTCGGCAAGGCGATGGATTTCTTCATTCCTGACGTCAAACTCGCCACTTTGCGCGGCATTGGGATGAAAATGCAGGTCGGCGGCGTTGGATTCTATCCGAAATCCGGCTCTCCCTTCGTTCACATGGATGTCGGCGGTGTTCGCGCCTGGCCGCGCATGAGCCGCGAAGAACTGGTCCGGCTTTTCCCGAACGGCAACACGATGCACATCCCCTCGGATGGTCGTCCGCTGCCGGGTTACGAGCAGGCCGTGGCCGATTACAAGCGCCGCGTGAGCTCGTCGCAGGTACAGATGGCAAGCTCCGGCGCTTATACGGGCTCGTCATCGAGTGGCCAGCCCAAGCACAAGACGCTGTTTGCAGCCCTGTTTGGGGGCGGCGCCGACGAGGCCGAAGACAGCTCCGATGATGATAGCAGCGCAGCAGTGGCGGTCGCCAAGGCGTCGCCGCCGAAGGTTGACATGCCAAACGCCGCCGATCCCGGCGAGCAAGCGCCCGCGCAGGCTACTGAAGTCGCAAGTGTAAGCGCGCCGGTTCCGCAGGTGCGTCCGGCGTTCGCCAATCAGCCAGGCGGTAGCGAGATGGCCAGCGCCCTCGTCGCTCCGCAATCCGCAAACGCAGCGCAACAAGCCCTTTCTACAGTGACCGAGCAAGGTCAGCAGCAGTTTGCGGATCTCAGCGCCTACAGCGTACCGGTTCCTTCTCTGCTCGGACCGCGCCGCGCTCCGGGCGACGCGGAAGTCGCTTCGGCCGATCCGTCTGCGATGACGGGGAATCTCGCAGCGGTTCCGACGCCGGCTGAACGACCGGCGCTTGCCGAAAAGCTTCTGGCAGCGGCGAATGCCGATGCTGAAGCAGAGGACGACGTAGCAGACCAGGAGGATACGCTTTCTCCGGCCGTTGCCGATGCCCTTGACCAGCAGAATGGTGATGGCGACCGTCAGGTCGCGTCCAACCAGCCGCCGGTCACGAGCATCGAGCAGGCTATCAACGCGGCAACGCCGCAAAAGGTTCCAAGCGAGAAGCCGCCGTTGCAGCTTGCCGCTCTTGCTCCCACCACGAAGTCCGCAAGCTTCGGCGATGGCTTCGATGCACCGAATGCGACCGACGCGAATGGGCTGTCGCAGGGCCTGCCCACCAAGGGCGCACGCCCGACGAAGCATGAGGCCGCAGAAGCCGACGCCAGCCGCGCGACGATTCGCACCGAGCCGAAGCTGACGCAGAAGATCATCTCGCAGTGGGCGCTTACCAACTCCCGCATGGAAATGGTCACCAAGCCGGTCAAGGCGCCGCGCTTCGTCAGTCAGACGCTTCGTGCCCAGCCGACTTCGGTCTATGCCGAAGGCTTCACCAAAACGGCCTCCATCGATCCGGGCCGCTTCAGCGGCAGCGCAGTCAACTTCATGGAAGTGCGGAAGTTCGACTCGAACTGAGGCGGACAAGGAAGAGTTTGAAAGAGCCGCCGGAGCGATCCGGCGGCTCTTTTGCTTTGCGGACTGTGGCGGAAAGTCGCGCGGTGAGGTGCGGTTTCGGGACAGGCGTGGGGTTGATTTTCATTTCCATATCGAGAATATGGCGCCTCCTGTATTCTCTGTAAGTGAAGATATGGATCTGTCGTCAATCGAAATTTTTAAGGCAGTCGCATCGCATTGCAGCGTCACGAAGGCTGCGGCGGCGCTAGGCCGTGTGCCGTCGAATGTCACGACGCGCATCCAGCAGCTCGAAGAGGATCTCGGAGTGGCGCTGTTTTGTCGCGACGGCAAGAAGATGTCGCTGACGCGCGAAGGCTCGATCTTCCTGTCCTATGCAACGCGTCTTGCTGACCTGGCAGAGGAAGCAAAGCAGGCTGTGCGGCCGCTGGCGGCATCGGGAATGCTGCGTGTCGGAACGATGGAAAGCACCGCCGCAAGTCGGCTTCCTGACGTCATCAGGCGGTTCGGATCGCTGTGGCCTGACGTCTCCTTGCAATTGACGATGGGTGCGACACGGGAGCTCATGCTGGGCGTGCTGGCCGAAGAGCTGGACTGCGCATTGGTCGCCCGGCCGCCGCAGGCGTCGCTCGACGAGACGCGCTATGCCGATCTCGACCTCGGCAGCTTCGATGCACGGCGCATCTATGTCGAGGACCTCATTCTCGTCCTTCCTCCGAAACACCCCGACGTCAAAGCCGCGGCCGACCTGCGTGTTGGGACACTTGCCGTGATGGAGCCAGGGTGCACCTATCGCCGCATGGCCGAGGAGTGGGCACAGGACGCCGCCTCACTGCGCACGCTGGAGCTCGGTTCTTATCATGCGATCCTCGCGAGCATTGTCGCCGGCAATGCCTTTGGTGTCATGCCGCGCTCGGTGTTCGATCTGCTGCGCTGGCCCGTCGATATCGTCACCGGCGAGATCGGCGCGGTGGAAACATTTCTCGTGCGTCGAAAGGGCGACCGATCGGATTCGTTCGAGGCCTTTCACGATGTCCTTATTGCCTCGCGGGGCAGGGACGGCCTCCCACTTCCAAGCGGCTAACCTTGCATCCTCCTCTCAATCAAGACGCTTCGTTTCACAAACTGCCGGTTCGTCATGTCAAATTCCAGCAATCCCAACACCGATCCTGGAAGGCGCCTCCGTCTCCGCCTGTTTTCGCCGATCCTCGCCGGCGCCACGCTGCGCGAGCGCATGCTTGCGTGCCTTGGTGCGCTGATCGCGATCGCGCTGACTGGCATGGTCTGCGGTTACTTCGTCGGGCAGGGCTCGCACCTGCCGCTAATCGTTGCGCCGATGGGCGCTTCGGCCGTGCTGCTTTTCGCCGTGCCGGCTAGTCCGCTTGCGCAGCCGTGGTCGATCATTGGTGGCAACACGATCTCCGCCATGATGGGCATCAGCGCCGCACACTTCATCCATGAGCCGATCATCGCGATCGGCGTCGGCGTCTCGCTGGCGATCGGCGCTATGTCGTTCACCCGCTGCCTGCATCCGCCCGGCGGCGCTGCGGCGCTGACCGCTGTGCTGGGTGGTCCGGCTGTTGCAAGCTGGGGCCTGCTCTTCCCCTTCGTGCCGGTAGCCCTGAATTCCTGCATCCTGGTGGCGCTCGGCATTCTCTTTCACAAGCTCGGGCGGCGAAACTATCCGCATGTCGCCGCGCCGGCGCCGGTCAATACGCATCAGACGATCGATCCGCCGTCCGCTGTGCGGATTGGTTTGCGTGAAGAAGATGTCGATGCGGCGCTGGCGAAGTTCGAGGAAACCTTCGATATCGATCGCGGCGACCTGAGCCGCTTGCTGAGGCAGGTCGAGGTTGAGGCTGCCGTTCGTTCGCACGGCACCGTCAGGTGCGCCGACATCATGTCGCGCGACGTGATCGCGGTGGGCGAGAACGCCACGGCGGAAGAGGCGCGCGCGCTGCTGCTGAAACACAATGTCCGTACGTTGCCCGTAAAGGATAGCAGCGGGCGATTGGTCGGCACGGTGGGGCTGCGGGAATTGATGCAGGCCGAGCGGCTTGCCGATCACATTGCGACGGCCGCGACCACTTCCCCGGATGCGCCCGCCATTAGCCTGTTGCCTGACCTGACCGACGGGCGCACGCACGCAGTCGTCATTGTCGATGACGGCGACCACGTGCTCGGGCTCATCTCGCAGACGGATCTGCTGAACGCCATGGCTCACCTGCTGCCGGAACAGACGACGCGAAGCGCCGCGTGAAATGCCAGCTTAGCTAGAAGATAGTGGCCAAGCCGAACTGCAGGTAGGCGGCCAGGCTGAGCGTGGACAGCGACACGGCGAGCGGCGGCGCTGGCGTCCGCACCGTCCAACCGAGAAGCGGGCCAAGCGCCGCGATCAGCATGCCGAGCCATGGCCCGTTGCCGGCGAAGGCCAATCCGAGGGCGGAGAGACTGACCGCGCTGGCGATCATGGTGAGCGGGGCGGTTGCCACGGTAGCATCCGTTCTGGGGCTGAAGATGCTGATGAAGCGCGGCCAGCTGAGGGCGATGGTGAGAACCAGGAAGACGGGAGCGATCGTCTGGAGTTGCATCAGCGCGCTCCGACGGCCAAGCGGAAATAGCCATCGAGATGGCCGGCCTCGCCGGTGCCGCTCTGGCGTGCCGCAAGGGCGCTGCCGACAGCGATCAGGACAGGATTGTCATAGCCGATTTCCGCGATCCCACAGGCGACGGTTGAGAGTGTGCCGCGCCAATCGCGTTGTGTCGACCGGCTGACGTCGCTGATGATGATGGCCGGCGTTTCAGGCGACAGGCCTTCTTCGATCAACCGATCGGCGATAAGCGGCGCCGTCCTGCCGCCCATGTAAAAGACGGTCGTCGCATGCGGATCGGCGACGGTGGCCCAATCGACATTGGCCGGCAGCCCGCCATGCCGAGAATGGCCGGTGATGAAGCGGACGGATTGCGCGTGGTCGCGGTGCGTCAGCGAGATCCCGAGGCGGGAGGCCATGGCGCTTGCGGCGGTGATGCCGGGGATGACATCGACCGGAATGTTCTCGCGATCAAGATGGGCAATTTCCTCGCCGGCGCGGCCGAAGATCATCGGATCGCCGGACTTCAGCCGCACGACACGCTTGCCTGCCTTGGCGAGCTTCACCATCATGTCGTTGATGTCTTCCTGGCGGCAGCTCGTGCGGCCGCCGCGCTTTCCCACCAGCATGCGCTTTGCCTCGCGCCGGGCAAGCTCCAACACCTCCGATGAAACCAGATCATCGAAGAGGATCACGTCGGCTCCCTGCAGGGCGCGAACGGCCTTCAACGTCAGAAGCTCCGCATCGCCGGGGCCGGCGCCGACCAGCGTCACACGACCCTTGGAGTGGGCGGGCGCTTCCCGAAGCCTTTCGGCTTCTTTGAGAAGCTGCCCGCCGACGCCCTCCTCCGGCGTGTCCGAACTTGAAAAGGCGCGCTCAACGAATCTCTCCCAAAAAGCGCGGCGCAAGGGGCCGGGCGCCAGCCGCTCGTTGATCCGGTCTCGTAGCGAGTGTGCCAATTCCGCCCAGCCTTTCAACGCCCGCGGCAGTAACGTCTCGATCCGCCGGCGGATTGCCTGGGCAAGGATCGGGGCGGCACCATCCGTTGAGATGGACACGACGACAGGCGAGCGGTTGACGATCGAACCGAACTGGAACTGGCAGAAGGCGGGCTTGTCTATGACATTGACCGGCACCCCGGCCATACGGGCGGCGGCGAAGAAGGCTTCCGCCTCGTCATTCCCCTCGCAGTCGGCGATGGCGATGGCAGCGCCGGTGAAGATCGTTTCATTCCATGCTTCGGCGTGATGGATGAAACTGCCCTGAGGGTGTTCGGCGCCTCGCAGGATCAGTTTCTCGAAGGTGTCGGAAAGCTCGTGCGCATAGATATGGACTTCCGCGCCGCATGCGGCGAGAAGCTCGGCCTTCCAGGCGGCGGCATCGGATCCGCCGGCGATGATCACGCGCTTGCCTTCGAGCGCCCAGAACACCGGCAGCTTGGCAAGCGGCTCCATGCGGGCGGGTGTTTCACTCCGCCGCGGCTGCAAGACATCCATCGATGATCCCCCTGATCTCGGCGCGGCAGGAGCCGCAGTTGGTTCCGGCGTTGAGTTCCTTGCCGACGGCTTCGACGCTGTGGCAGCCGCCACGAACGGCTGCGACGATCTGGTTGACGCCGACGCCAAAGCAGGAGCAGACGGTAGCGCCCGGATCAGGCTTGTCGGCACCCGGGCGACCGGCGACGAGAGCGAAGCGCTTGCGCAGATTGGTGTGCTCGGCGGTGAGCTGGGAGATCGCCCAGTTGCGGGCGACGGCCACCGGTTCGCGCGCCAGGAACAGGGCCGCAAGCAGTCGCTTGCCGTCGAAGAAGGCGAGCCTCAGATCGCCGGATTGCTGGTCGGCGTAGCCGAGTGGCTCGACATCGTCAGGGATAGCGAAAGTGGTGCGGCACCAGGCGCACCAGTCCTCGACCGGCCGGTCGAAGGCGAGCTCCACCCGCCACCCGCCTTCGGCCTTTGCCAACGCCCAATACGCGGCATCGAGATTGTCCGGCTTGACTTGGGAGACCGCAAAGCCGTAGCGCGCCGCTTTGAAGCGTTGGGCAGCGACTGCGACATTTTTCGAGGCGGGTTGGCCCGAGAGCGCATCGGTCAAAGGCGCGACGACGGCGTCGATGCGCGCCTTGGCGGCAAACTGATCGTTCCAGTGCATCGGCACGAAAATGCTGCCGCGGGCCTGCCGCTCCGTGATCAGGGCGCGAACCACGGCCGTGCCGTGTGGGCTTTCGATCTCGACAAGACCGGCATTGCCGACGCCGATCTCGATCGCGTCACGTGGATGAAGCTCGGCGAAGGGCTCGGCGATGTGGGATGAAAGCCGCGCACTTTTACCAGTGCGCGTCATCGTATGCCACTGGTCGCGGATACGGCCGGTGTTCAACGTGAAGGGATAGTCGGCGTTGGTGCGATCCGAGGCGACCGGTTTGACGGCGATGAAGCGTGCCTTGCCGTCGGCGTGGTAGAAGCCGCCATTGGCGAAGAAGCGGGTCTCACCATTCTCTTGACCCGCCGGCTGTGGCCACTGGAAGGGAGGCAGTTCGTCATAGGCCTGTAGATCCATGCCGACATATGCGCCGATGTCGAAGTCGCGATTGCCGTTGTTCTCGAAGGCGGAGAGGGTGGCGTGTTCGTCGAAGATCTCTGCGTTGGAGGCGAAGTCGAAGGCCTGGGAAAAGCCCATCCGTTTGGCCACCTCGGCAAGCTGCCACCAGTCGGCCCGGGCTTCTCCGGGCGCATCGAGGAAGGAGCGCTGGCGGGAGATGCGACGCTCGGAATTGGTCACCGTACCGCTCTTTTCGCCCCAGCCGAGCGAGGGCAGAAGGACGTGCGCGTGACGCGCGGTATCGGTGTCCTTCAGGACGTCGGAGACGACGACGAAGGGACAGGCCTTGATGGCGGCCTCGACGGCGTCGGCATCCGGCATGGAAACGACCGGGTTGGTCGCCATGATCCAGAGCGCCTTGATCCGTCCGTCTGCAACGGCCCTGAACATATCGACCGCCTTCAGGCCCGGCTTTTCGGCAATCGTCGGCCCACCCCAGAAGCGCTGGACGCGGTCGCGATCCTCGGCGCTTTCGATTGCCATGTGGGCGGCCAGCATGTTGGCAAGCCCGCCGACCTCGCGCCCGCCCATGGCGTTCGGCTGGCCGGTGAGCGAGAAGGGTCCCATGCCGGGCCGGCCGATCCGGCCGGTGGCGAGATGACAGTTGAGGATGGCGTTGACCTTGTCGGTGCCCGACGAGGACTGGTTGACGCCCTGGCTGTAGCAGGTGACGGCCTTCTCAGTCGTGGCAAAGAGGCGGTAGAATTCGCGAAGCTGCATGGCTGGCAGGCCGGTCAGTTCCAGCACCTCGTTGAAGGAGATCCCGGAGGCAGCCGTAAAGGCCTCGGCAAAGCCGTTGGTATGTTCGGCAACGTAGTTCTGGTCGATGGCGTTGCTTGCGATCAGATGCTCGAAAAGGCCGACAAAAAGAGCGACGTCGCTGTCCGGGCGGATGGCAAGGTGCAGATCGGCGATATCGGCGGTCATCGTGCGCCGTGGATCGATGACGACGACTTTCATGCCGGGGCGTGCTGCTTTGGCGGCGGCCAGTCGCTGATAGATGACCGGGTGGCACCAGGCGAGGTTCGAGCCGGTGAGGATCACCAGATCGGCGAGCTCCAGGTCCTCATAGGTTCCCGGCACGGTATCCGAGCCGAAGGCGCGGCGGTGGCCGGCGACGGAGGATGACATGCAGAGCCGCGAATTGGTGTCGATGTTGGCCGAGCCGATGAAGCCTTTCATCAGCTTGTTGGCAACATAGTAGTCCTCGGTCAGCAGCTGGCCGGAGACGTAGAAGGCAACGGAATCGGGACCGTGCTTCGCGATGGCATCCGAAAATCGTTGCGCGAGGAGGTCAAGCGCCTGTCCCCATTCCGCCCGCTCCCCCGAAACCTCCGGGTGGAAGATGCGCCCGTCGAGATCGACGGTTTCGCCAAGCGCCGAGCCCTTCGAGCACAGCCGCCCGAAATTGGAGGGGTGGTCTGGGTCGCCCTTGACGGAAACCTTGCCGTCGTCTGCGACCTTGGCGATGACGCCGCAGCCGACACCGCAATAGGGACAGGTTGTCTTGACCTCTGTTTCCATCATTCGGCCGCCATCATCAGGCTTTCGAGCGCGATGAAGAGGGCGCCGTTTTCGTTGCGCACCGGGATGGTCCGCACTTCGCCCTCATCGGCGCCCAGCGCCTTGCCGGTTTCGAGCGAGATCACCCAGTTATGCAGCGGGCAGGTGACGGCCTTGGCATGGACGATGCCTTGGGAGAGCGGCCCGCCCTTATGCGGGCAGTGGTCCTCGATGGCGAAGATCTCGTTTTCGGCCGTGCGGAAGACGGCGATCTTGCCCTGGGGTGTCTTCACGCAGCGGGCCCCCCGCAGCGGAATTTCGGAGATGTCGCCGATTGCAATCCAATTCATGTCCATCTCCTTACTCAGCGGCCTGCGGGTAGCCGATCGTCGCCATCGGCTTGAACTCATGCTTGTCCTTGCCGGAGACGCGCTCCGACCAGGGGTCGACCTGGGCGAATTTTTGCGAGAAGACGAAGCGGTCGTAATAGGCTTGGCGCTTTTCGGCATCGCCCATGATCTGGCGGCGGATTTCGTCCAGGCCGACACGCTTCGCCCATTTGTAGATGCGCTCGAGATAGCGGGCCTGCTCGCGGTACATCTGCGTCAGCGCCACGATATGCTCCAGCGCTTCGTCCTCGGTCTTCAGGAGGCCGAGAACCTCGGTGCCCTTGATGTCGAGGCCCGCAGCACCGGCGAAATGGATCTCGAAACCGCTGTCGACGCAGATCACGCCGATGTCCTTGCAGGTCGCTTCGGCGCAATTGCGCGGGCAGCCCGAGACCGCCATCTTCAGCTTGGCCGGCGTCCAAGACCCCCACATGAACTTCTCGATGCGGATGCCGAGGCCGGTGGAATCCTGCGTGCCGAAGCGGCACCAGTCGGAACCGACGCAGGTCTTCACCGTGCGCAACCCCTTGGCGTAAGCCTGTCCGGAAACGAAGCCGGCCTTGCCGAGATCGGCCCACACCGCCGGCAGGTCTTCCTTCTCGATGCCCAGCAGGTCGATGCGCTGGCCGCCCGTCACCTTCACCATCGGGATTTCGAACTTGTCGACGACATCGGCGATGGCGCGCAGTTCGTTGGAGTTCGTCACGCCGCCCCACATGCGTGGAACGACGGAATAGGTACCGTCCTTCTGGATATTGGCGTGGACACGCTCGTTGATGAAGCGCGACTGGTAGTCGTCGGCATACTCATCCGGCCAGTCGCAGACGAGGTAGTAGTTGAGAGCCGGACGACACTTGGCGCAGCCGCACGAGGTCTTCCATTCGAGTTCCTGCATGACGGCAGGGATGCTCTTGAGGCCCTTGGCCTTGATCAGGCGGCGCACGTCGTCGTGGCCGAGTTCGGTGCAGGTGCACATGGGCTGGACGGCGGCCGGGTTGTAGCTGTCGCCGAGGGTCAGCGTCATCAGCTTTTCTACGAGGCCGGTGCAGGAGCCGCAGGACGCGGAAGCCTTTGTGTGGGCACGCACGTCGTCGAGCGACGTCAGGCCCCTAGCTGTGATCGTCGAGGTGATCTTGCCCTTGCAGACGCCGTTGCAGCCACAGATTTCCGCGTCATCCGGCAAGGCTGCAACGGCCGCCATAGGGTCCAGCGGCGACCCTCCCTGATAGGCTTGACCGAAGATCAGCGTTTCGCGCATCTCCTTGATATCGGTCTGTTTCTTTTTCAAATCGTTGAACCAGGCGCCGTCGGCGGTTTCGCCGTAAAGGACGGTGCCGATGATCTTGTTGTCCTTCAGCACGAGGCGTTTGTAGACGCCGGCCGAGGCATCCCGCAGCACGATTTCCTCACGGTCGTCGCCATCGGCAAAGTCGCCGAGCGAGAACAGTTCGATGCCGGTGACCTTGAGCTTGGTCGGGGTGTCGGAATGCACGAAGGCGGCAGAGCGGTCGCCCGACAGATGCGAGGCGGCGACGCGGGCCATCTCGTAGAGCGGTGCGACAAGGCCGTAGACCATGCCGCCAACTTCCGCGCACTCGCCAAGCGCCATGATGCTGCCGTCCGAGGTCTGCATGCCATCATCGACGACGATGCCGCGGTTGACGGCAATGCCGGCATCCTTTGCGAGCCCGACGCTCGGGCGGATACCGACCGCCATGACGACCAGGGTTGCCGGAATGATGCGGCCGTCGTCGAGCTCGATGCCCTCGACTTTGCCGTTGCCGACGATCGCCTTGGTATTGGCCTTGGTGATGACCTTGATGCCGCGTTCTTCAACGGCCTTCTGCAGGAGATAACCGGCCGCCGGATCGAGCTGGCGCTCCATCAGTGTCGGCATGACGTGCAGGACGGTGACGTCCATGCCGCGCGACGCAAGGCCGGCCGCCGCTTCGAGGCCGAGCAGGCCGCCGCCGATGACGATCGCTTTCTCGCGCGACTGGGCGGCAAGCAGCATCGCCTGCACGTCGTCGAGGTCGCGGTAGGTAATGACGCCGGGCAGATCCTTGCCGGGCACAGGGATGATGAAGGGCACCGAGCCGGTGGCAATCACCAGCTTGTCGTAGCTTTCAACGACGCCGTGATCGGAGGTGACCGTCTTGGCGGCACGGTCGATCGCAACGATCTTGTGGCCCTTGTAGAGCGTAATGCCGTGCTTGATGTACCATCCATCGCCGTGGATGATGATCTCTTCATACTCCTTCTCGCCGGACAGAACCGGCGAAAGCATGATGCGGTCGTAGTTGACGCGCGGCTCGGCGTTGAAGATCGTGACCTGATATTGGCCCGGTGCCTTTTCGAAGAGGTGCTCGAGCATGCGCCCGGGCGCCATGCCGTTGCCGATGATGACAAGCTTCTTGGTCATAGTTTTCAGGTCCTCAAAATCAGGTGGCAGCGACGGCTTGTGCGGAGAGGCCCCGGCGGTCGAGCTGCCTGACCGACAGGTGCATCCAGACCAGCGAGATGACGACGATCGCGAAGAGCAGCATGAAACAGCTCGACCACAGGCCGGTCATGTCCTTCAGGAGGCCAAAGGCGATCGGCAGGATGAAGCCGCCAAGGCCGCCCATCATGCCGACGATGCCGCCGACCGCGCCGACGCTTTCGGGGTAGTAGGCGGGGATGTGCTTGTAGACGGCAGCCTTGCCAAGGCTCATGACGAAGCCGAGGGCAAAGATGACGACGATGAAGACGACAGGCGTGATCCCGAGTGCGGAGCCGGTGCCGGCGGCCGGGAGCGAAAGGATCAGGGTTGCCACAGCCGACACGGCAAACATGACGTACATGACGCTGCGAGCGCCCTTCTTGTCGGAGAGAACGCCGCCGAAGGCGCGGAAAATGCTGCCCGGAATGGAATAGGCGGCGGCGACCATGCCGGCGACGCCCAGATTGAAGCCGTAGACACCAACCAGATAGCGGGGCAGCCACAGCGACAGGGCAACGAAGCCGCCGAAGGCGAAGAAGTAATAAAGCGAGAAGCGCCAGACCTGGGCGTTCTTCAGCGGTGCGAACTCCTGCAGGAGGCTCTTGGAGGCGACGCCGCGCTCGCGGCGGAGGCGGAAGGCCGGATCATCCGTCGTGGTGAACCAGAAGACGATCGCCATCAGCCCCAGGCCGATGGCCCAGATCTGCGCAACAGCCTGCCAACCCCATGCAATCAGGATGAACGGGGCGGCGAACTTGGTCACAGCAGCGCCGACATTGCCGGCGCCGAAGATGCCAAGTGCTGTTCCCTGCTTTGCCGCCGGAAAGAATGGCGAAACGTAGGCGACGCCGACCGCGAAGGAACCGCCGGCAAGCCCGACGCCGAGGCCGGCAATCAGCATCTGCGTATAGGTGTGGGCATAGGAGAGGAGGAAGGTCGCCACGGCGGCGGCCAGCATGGTGAGCGTGTAGACGAGGCGGCCACCGTAACGGCCGGTCCAGATGCCAAGCACGATGCGAACCAGCGAACCGGTCAGGACTGGCGTGCCGACCAGCAATCCGAACTCGGCCTCATTCAGGCCAAGCTCCTGTTTGATGCGGATGCCAATGATCGCGAAGATCGTCCACACGGCAAAACAGAGGGTGAAGGCAATCGTGGACATCCACAATGCTTTGGCTGGTTCGCCGGCGGACATCGACTGCGTACTCTTGATAACAGACATGGCTTCTCCGGGGCCCGACAAGGTCGTGCCGATCCATCGCTAGGGGTTAAAAACAAAAAGCCGCTGGTCAGGGCGCATGCACCTGAGGTGCGCGAAATATCCTGATCAGCGGCTTTGCTGTGAGCGCCCGTCGTTGGACGCCGAATTCGTGGCCTCGTGGCCTGCCCATAGCGACGCAAGAGCCGTGCCAGTTTATTCAAGTGTTTGTTTTTTAAAGATTAAGATCGATACCGCAAATCGGGACGGCATCTCGGCATCAGCGCATATGCAGCAGCGGATCTAAAAATTGTGCAATGCGCATAAAATAAGCGCGCGGTTAGGATCGGCTCTGAGCCGCAATGTAGCCATCCACGTCATCGGGATCGAACAGGTTACCGTCGAAGAAGCCATCCGGCCCGAGCGTCAGCGCGCCGCTGGATCCGACGGGCGTTTCGGTGCGAAGCGCGCCTTCCACCTTGGAGCTTGCGGCCGGCATGGCGACGTTCAACGTCCGCAGCGCGTTTCGGTAGATATCCGGCCTGTAGGTGTCATTGGCGATCTGCTGATGCTGCGCCGTATGTTCGATGTGCCCCCAGCGAACCATCTGCGTGTAAAACCACAGGGCGTGGCTTTTCCATGGGAATGTCGCGGCCTTGGCATTGGGGACGAAGAAGTCCTTTACGTTCCGGATCTCGCCCCCGCCGGTATGCAGAAGGCCGGTCAATGCGGGCAGCAGGTCTTCAGCAGGCCGGTTCACATAGGCGGGCCTCGCCAGCAGATCGGCAAGCTCCAGGTGGTTGGCGGCGTCCGCGCACCAGAGGGAGGCCTTGTAGAGCGCTTGCAGAAGGGCAGCCAAGGCCTTGGGATGGCCATCGGCCCAACGGCTGTTGACGCCGAGCACCTTTTCCGGGCTCGATTTCCAGATGGCCGCCTTGGCCGTCGCCAGATGCGCGCCATTGTTGAGCACGCCAAGTGTATTCCAAGGTTCGCCTGCGCAATAGCCGTCGATGAGGCCGGCCGTCAGGGCATCCGCCATGTCAGGGGGAGGCAAGATGCCGATCTCCACTTGCCGATCGGGATCGATGCCGCTCGCAGACAGCCAGTAGCGCAGTTCGTAGTTATGGCCCGAGTAGGGGTGGACGACGCCGAAGCGGAGCCGGTCTCCTTTGCGGCGATCGATGACCTGCTTCAAGGCAAGGCCGCTGGAGCGCGCATCGAGATCGGGCGAGGCGCCGCATTCGGCCATCTCGCTCCATAGACCGGCAGAGACAGTCACGGCATTGCCGCCAAGTCCAAGGGCCATCGGTACGATCATGCGCGGGGCCGGTGCGGTCAGTCCCAGATTGCAGGCGATCGGCATGGGGGCGAGAATATGCGCCACGTCGAAATGGCTGACCGCAAGTCGGTCGCGAATCGTCGCCCAAGAGCGTTCACGCACGAGCGCCAGCTCGATTTCCTGTGCCTGTGCAAAGCCCTTTTCCTTGGCCGCGACCAGTATGGCGCTGTCGAGAAGCGGCAGAAAGCCGGCGGTAATCTGATGTGTGCTCGTCATGCGTCGGTTCCCGGATCCAGAAGGCTTGCAGCGGTAATCAGGCTTTGGGCGATCTCGACGATCTTCCTGTTCTGGTTCATGGCCGTTCGCCGCATGAGCGCATAAGCTTCGTCCTCCGTCAGGCCGCGGGATCGCATCAGCAATCCCTTCGCCCGGTCGATAAGCTTGCGGTTTTCCAGTTCGCCGCGCGTCTCCTCCAGCTCGCGGTTCAGGCGCGAGAAGGCATTGAAGCGGCTGATCGCCATCTTCAGGATCGGGCGCACCCGTTCCTGCTTGAGGCCATCGACGATATAGGCGGAAACACCAGCCTCGACCGCCGCCTCGATGGAGGCTTCGTCCGACTTGTCGACGAACATCGCAATGGGGCGTTTTACCGCGCGCGAAATCTGGAAGATGCTTTCCAGCATGTCGCGGTTCGGGTTCTCGATGTCGATGACGATGACATCGGGGTTGATCTCCATGATGCGCCTCGCAAGGCCATTCATGTCGTCGATGATGGTGACATTGTCATAGCCCGCTTCGCGCAGGCCGACCTCGATGATCGACGCGCGGATGCTGTTCTCGTCGATGACGAGGACGTTGAGGTCGCTGGGCTTGGAAGAACGGTTGGCCACAGGTCTACCGCCGTTCACTGAGATCCGGGACGCGCGTTAGTTCAGATAGCGCCGGTGTCGGTATCGGGGAAGGTGCCATGCTGTCGTTGCGCTGCCCTGTGGCTCTGAGGCTTCTGGTGTGCCCGTCGTGCGGCCATTGAATGCGCGAATGGCGCCTCAAAATCAAGCAGTTTTTAGTATGCCTATTTAATGGGCTTCGTTCTGGCGTCGCCGAATTGCCTTCGGCGCCCAAAACAAGAAAGCCGCCGATGGATCGGCGGCTTTTGAGAAAGTGCGCAGAAATCAGCCTTCCGGCGGCGCCTCGATCATGCCGAGCGCGTGCAGATAAGTGTCGAGGATTGCGTCCTCTTCCATGCGTTCCTGCTCGTCCTTCTTGCGGAGCGCAACGACCTTCTTGAGGATCTTGGTATCGAAGCCCATACCTTTTGCTTCGCCGTAGACGTCCTTGATGTCGTCGGCGATGGTCTTCTTTTCTTCTTCCAAGCGTTCAATGCGCTCCACAAAAGCGCGGAGCTGGTCGCGGGCGACGCCATGAGCATCAGACATCGTGTTCTCCTGATAGAGGGTGGGAAATTCGGATGGCGTTGACTGCCGCGAAGCGTGTCCGGGGTCAAGCCGATTCAGCCGCCAGAGATTTATTTGTGCGGCTTGTTCAGTTCAAAAGCGGCTTTTTGCTCCGCCGAGGCGTCGTTCTGGTGAAGGTTCTTCCAATCTTCATATGGCATGCCATAGACGATTTCGCGCGATTCGTCCTTTGACAGCGGAACCCCTTCGGCCTCGGCCGCCTCGCGGTACCAGTTGGACAGGCAGTTGCGGCAGAAGCCGGCCAGATTCATCAGATCGATGTTCTGCACATCGCCTCGTTCGCGCAGATGCGCCACGAGGCGGCGAAAGGCTGCAGCCTCGAATTCGGTCTGTTGTTGCTTGGTCAGGGCGGCCATTTTGGTCTCCTTCATTCGTACGGACCGGTGCGCGACATGTGGACATTATACTCGTGCAGTGCCGGATTGGCGTTCATTGTCTCGAAAATCGGCGCGAGACGCTTTGCCCATGCGGCAATGCCGGGCTCGTCGCCGATCAGATCCTGGCGCACCTCGAGCAGCGCGTGCGGGATGCCGGTCAGCATGCAATGCCGATACATCGTGTCACCCTTCAGTGCGCCATCGTAAGGTTCGTTGTCACCCACCACGAGATCGGGATCGCTGCGCAGCATATCAAGCAGGGGAGCGACTGCGCGATGATCGGTATCCCACAGAACCGCTGCGTGCCAGGGGCGGGGAAAGATTTTCCAGACCGGCGTATAGGAGTGAAGAGACAGAACGAGCGGGGCCTTGCCTGTCTTGTTCGCTACCCTGTCGATCGTTTCGCTGACGGCTTTGTGATAAGGCCGGTGGAACGTTTCGACCCGGTAATTCCACTCCTCAGCGGTGATCGGATGATTGCCCGGAACGATCGCGCCGTCTGATATCTTCATGATCAGTGTCGGGTCGTCCTCGCCACGATTGGGATCAATCAGCAACCGTGAAAAGCCGCCCAGCACGGCCGGCACGCCGAGCTTCGCCGACAAGTTCCTTACGAGTCCTTCAATGCCGATGTCATAGGCAATATGGCGCTCGAATGCGCTGTCCGGCAAGCCAAGCCTGCCATAGCGCTCGGGCAATCGGTTCCTCGCGTGATCGCCGAGCAGCACCATGCCCTTGTCATGATCGCCGGCTAATAGTTCGAATGCTTTGAAAGTGCTCATGAAGGAAATGGCCGATCGCAGATTGTGGGGCTGCCTCTGATCGCACGGGCCATGGGCTGGTTCAAGCGCGCTCGACAAGCAAAGGCTGCAGCCCGGTCCAAGTACGGTTGAAGATCCGGAATATAATCGATTAGCATTGCGTTGACATTCGCCGGGAGGCAGCGCAAGAAGGCACACCTAAAGAAATAACCGGGAGCCCATTGGAAGTCGTGTTGATTCAGACCGCGCCAAGTTTCCTTACGCGTTCCGGGCCGCTTGCCCGTTTTGCATTGTTTGTTCTCGCGGCTTTCTCGCCGTTTTTTATTGCTGATGTAGCCCGCGCCGATTTCCGCGTGTGCAACGGAACGCAGAATCTGGTGGGCGTGGCGATCGGGTATCGAGCCAAGGATGGCTGGATGACGGAAGGCTGGTGGCAGGTGCCGGCGACGACTTGCGCGACGCTGATCGAAGGCGAGTTGCAGTCGCGATATTACTATCTCTACGCCGAAGACGCCGCTCGGGGAGGCCGATGGACGGGTGACGTGCAGATGTGCGTGGCGGAAAACGAGTTCAAGATCACGGGTGTCAATGATTGTTATGCCCGTGGCTATCAGAAGATGGGGTTCAAGGAATATGACACGGGCCGCCAGGGCAGCTGGATGGTTCAACTTTCCGATACCCCCGGCACGCAAGAAAGCCCGAATTGATGAAGCGTAACCGCAAAATTAAAATCCTCGCCACGCTCGGACCCGCCTCGTCCGAGGAATCGATGATCGAGAAGCTGCACCAGGCCGGTGCGGATGTCTTCCGCATCAACATGAGCCACGCCAGCCATGACGTTATGCGCACACTGATCAAGCGCATCCGCGCCGTCGAGGCGCGTTCGGGCCGGCCGATCGGCATTCTCGCCGATCTGCAGGGTCCGAAGCTGCGCGTCGGCAAGTTTGCCGAAGGCAAGGTCGATTTGAAGCCGGGCGACACGTTTACGCTCGACAACAAGGATGTTCCCGGCGACGCCAGCCGTGTATTCCTGCCGCACCCGGAAATCCTGGAATCGGTGCAGCCCGGCCACCGGCTGCTGATCGATGACGGCAAGCTCGCACTGCGCGCTGAAAAGTGCGACGGCAAGAGCATCGTCACGACGGTTATTTCAGGCATGAAGATCTCCGACCGAAAGGGCGTCAGCCTTCCCGACACGCTGCTCACCGTCGGCGTTCTGACGGACAAGGATCGTACTGACCTCGCAGCCGTTCTCGAAACCGACGACGTCGACTGGGTCGCGCTTTCCTTCGTGCAGCGCCCGGAAGATCTGGCCGAAGTGCGCAAGATTGCACGCGGCCGCGTCGGCATCATGTCGAAGATCGAAAAGCCGCAGGCGATCGAGCGCATCGAGGAAATCATCGAGCTTTCCGACGCGCTGATGGTTGCTCGTGGCGATCTTGGCGTCGAAATGCCGCTCGAATCCGTGCCGGGCATCCAGAAGCAGCTGATCCGCGCCTGCCGTCGCTCCGGTAAGCCGGTTGTCGTCGCGACGCAGATGCTGGAATCGATGATCTCCGCGCCGGTTCCGACGCGCGCCGAAGTGTCCGACGTTGCGACCGCCGTCTTCGAAGGCGCCGATGCGGTCATGCTGTCGGCCGAATCCGCGTCCGGTGACTATCCTGTCGAAGCGGTCGCGACGATGGCGTCGATCGCCAGCGCCATCGAGCGCGAGCCGCACTATCCGGGCATCATCTATGCGCAGCGCGCCCAGCCCGAGGCAACCGGCGCCGACGCGATTTCGCTCGCCGCCCGCCAGATCGCCGAGACGCTGCGTCTGTCGGCCATCGTCTGTTACACCTCATCAGGCACAACGGGTCTGCGCGCCTCCCGCGAGCGCCCGCAGGTGCCGATCCTGGCGCTGTCGCCCGTTATCCAGACCGCACGCCGGCTGGCCATCGTCTGGGGCCTGCACTGCGTTGTCACGCATGACGCAACCGACCTCGACGACATGGTCAACCGCGCCTGCCGTATCGTCGCCGATGAAGGCTTCGGCAAGCCGGGCGACCGGATCATCATCTCGGCCGGCGTGCCGCTCGGAACGCCTGGCGCGACCAACATGCTGCGTATCGCCTATATCGGCTCCGACGGCCAGAGCGGCGTCTGAGACTTTCCCTAGGGATTGAACGAAAGCCCGTCGCCGGACACAAGCGGCGGGCTTTCTGTTTTTGGTCCACGCGATGCTCCCTTGCGTGTGGCGCATGCGCATGCAAGTCTCCCGTGCCGAGATTGGGAGGGCATCATGCAGACAGTCACGCTTCTTGCGTTCGCAGCCGTTTCCTTCGTTGGCATCGCCACGCCGGGACCAACGGTGCTTCTGGCGATGACCAATGGTTCGCGTTACGGCGTCAGGCGTGCCGCCGCCGGCATGGTTGGAGCGGTGCTCTCGGATTTTGTACTGATCGGGGCCGTTGCGATCGGTCTCGGCGCGCTGTTGGCGGCGTCGGAATTCTGGTTCTCAGCGCTCAAATATGTCGGCGCCGCCTATCTGGCTTTTCTCGGCATCATGATGCTGCGGTCGAAAGGTACGATCGATGCCGCCTCGAAGCAGGGGGCGGTGGCGGCGGGCGGAACGCCGGCTTCGATCGCCCTGAAGAGCTTCATGGTCGCGGTCACCAATCCGAAGGGCTACCTCTTCTTTTCGGCCTTCCTGCCACAGTTCATCGATCCGACCAGCCCGCAGGCGGCGCAATATGCCGTGCTCGCACTGGTGTTCGCCTCCCTCGATTTCATCATCATGCTTGCCTATGCCGTGTTCGGCGCGCAGGCCGTCCGCTTCCTCAAGACGAAGGCAGCGCTTTGGCTTGAACGTGCCTGTGGCGGCGCGCTGCTTGCGCTGGCTGGTTCGCTCGCGCTCTATCGTCGGGCGACGGTGTGACTTAGGGCAGGGAAACGTGCCCGACCCGATAGATCTGGCTTGAGCCTGCAATGAGCGGAGCCGATCGCTGCAGGCTGAAGCGCACCAGCGTCCACCTGGTCGGCTCGAAGGCTGAAACCGAGGCGAGGACGTCAGCCTGTCGTGCTTGGCGTTGCGCCCGTCTGGCTTCCTCGTCTCTGATGTCGGCGAGCGCGGAATAGGGCTCGATGGCGATCACCTCCTCGGCAGCGAATTTAGCATCTGCCAACGCGGGTGCGGTTTCGGCGTGCCATATGATCCAAGTCTTCACGCGGGGCCAGCCGAAGGACTGTGTCAGTCCTTCGAAGCCGGGTCCGGTGAGAAAGTCGCTAGCACCATACGGCTGCTGCCAGAGATAGAAGGGTGCATAGAGGTTTTCGCGGGATCCGAACTCGCCCTTGCGAGCGCTGAGATAGGCCTTGAAACCGAGGCCGGGAAATCCGTCCAGCATCGGCCCCTTGTCGCGGATGCGCCGGTCGATGATCGACATGTCATAATCGGCCGGCAGGGTGAACCTGTATTGCATCGCCATCATGGGAGAACCTACACCGGCTCAAGCCAGTCGACGAAGCGGCCGGCTTCGGCGGCCTGGATGCTGAGATAGCTGAACGGGCTGTCGGGTCCGGCACCGTGCCGGTGCTTCTCGCCGGCGGCGAACCAGACGGCGTCTGCGGTCCGCAACTCCTCGATCGCGCCGCCATCGCGCTGTGCCAGGCCCTTGCCGGATAGAATATAGAGCAGCTGCCCGCGCGGATGCGCGTGCCAGCGGGTGATCGTACCGGTATCGAGGCTCGCCCGCATCGCCGTGTTCTCGCCATCGGCTGCTCCCTCCAGCAGCATCTCCACCCAGAACGGCGCAGTGGCGCTGCCGACAGGCGAGCGAACGGCATTCCCTGGCCGGCGGATCGTCATGCGTTCGGGATTGCCCGTCATGCTGCACTCCCGAATGCGCTGGCTTCCCGGCCCGGTTCGCTCATCTGCGCCTTTCCATCGCCGAACGACCACTCATCCGGCGATGTGGTGGTGACGACGATCATGACGTCTTCCGGCCGGATGCCGGGCGACTGTCCGAGAAGCTCGGCGGCGCGCTTGAAGAACGTCTGGCGGGCCTCCGTCGAGCGAGGCTTCCCCGCGGTGATTGCGAAAAGCACGAAGTCGTCGGAGCGAGGCCCGGCGAGATAGTTGCGATCGAAGATCAGTTCGCCCTCTTCATGCTGATGAATAGCCTGGAAGCGGTCGGTCGCCGGCACGTTGAACGTCTCGACCATGGCGCGATGTATGCTGTCCGAAACGGCGCGAAGGTACTCCGGCGACTTGCCACGCAGGAGAGAGATACGAACGAAAGGCATGACAGCCTCCTCTCAGTGAGTTCTTGACAGGAGGAGCATCGCACGTCACGATAATGCATAAAATCGGAATTTTATGGATCAATTATCCACAAATACGGGACTGTTTAGTTGCGACGGACGATCTTCGATCTCGATGTGCTGAGGACCTTTGCGACCGGAATGGAGCTTGGCAACTTCGCGAGAGCGGCCGACCGGCTCGGCCGCTCGACCTCGGCCGTCAGCGCCCAGTTGAAGAAGCTGGAGGAACAGGCAGGAACGCCGATCTTCCGCAAGGCCGGGCGCGGCCTTGCGCTCACAGATGCCGGCGAGACGATGCTGGCCTATGCGCGTCGGCTGCTCGAGCTCAATGACGAGGCGGCTGCCGCCGTACAGAGCATAGAGCTCGAGGGCTGGGTGCGGCTCGGATTGCAGGAGGATTTTGGCGAGACCCTGCTGCCCGATGTACTCGGCCGTTTCGCACGTGCGCATCCGAAGGTCCGCATCGAGGCACGGGTTGTGCGCAATGTCGAACTGATCGAGCGCGTCACCTCGGGAAAGCTCGATCTGGCGCTGGCATGGAGCGATGGCACGCTGACGCCACATTGCGACAAGATCGCCGACGTCCCGATGCGTTGGATCGGACCGGCGGAAGGGACGATCGACTGGAGCCTCGGCAGCGGCGAGCCGCTGCCGCTTGCCTCGCTGGAGGCCCCGTGCCTGTTGCGCACCGCGGCAACGAAGGCGCTCGATGAAGCTGGCATTTCCTGGCGCCTTTCCTTCGTCAGCCCGAGCCTTGGTGGATTGTGGGCGGCGACGGCCGCAGGCCTCGGCATTACCATCCGGACGCCGATCGGACTGCCCCGGAAGGTCAGGCCACTTGTTGCGAAGGAGGCCAGCTTGCCGGAGCTCCCGTCGCTCGGTCTTGTCCTGCATCGTGCCGAGGCGGAGCCCGGGCCAGCGGCGGCCCGGCTTGCGTCAATCATGCTTCAATCAGTCGGCGAGGCCGTCGCCGATGTCGTGCCGCAGGCCGTCCGCCCGGCCGCGCGAGCCTACGCCTGATATTCGCGCCGCGCGTTGCGGCGGATCGCCTGCGGCGGCTGACCGAAGGCGCGCAGGAAGGCGCGGCGCATCCTCTCGCGGTCGGCAAAGCCCGTTTCGGCGGCAACGACATCGATCGGATGCCGGCCCTGTTCCATCATCAGCCGCGCGGCCTCGAGGCGCAGGTTCTCCACCGCCTTTGCCGGCGATTGCCCGGTCTCGGCCCGGAACGTTCGGCTGAACTGGCGGGGGCTGAGGTGCGCCGCTTCCGCCAGCTCCTCGACGGAGAGCGCGTTCTTCAGGTTGCTGCGCGCGTGGACAAGCGCCTTCTGAATCCGGTCCGATTTCGGTTCCAGTTCCAACAACGCAGAGAATTGCGACTGGCCGCCGGCGCGGCGGTGGTAGACGACGAGCTTGCGGGCAACAGCGCGGGCAACCTCGGCGCCATGATCCTTCTCGACCATGGCAAGCGCCAGATCCACTCCGGCCGTCATGCCGGCCGAACTCCAGACGGAGCCGTCGATGATGAAGATGCGGTCTTCCTCGATCTTGATCCTGGGATAGCGCGATTGCAACTCGCGGGCGAGAAGCCAATGCGTCGTGGCGCGGCGACCGTCCAGAACACCCGCCTCGGCCAGCAGGAAGGCGCCGGTGCAGATCGATGCCACGCGGCGGGAGGCGGCAAGCGCGCTGCGGATGAAGTCGCTTTCGCCGGGGGTCGGCAGTTTGATGCCGACGGCACCTGACACCAGCAGCGTATCGAAGGCAGGATCGTCGAAGCGCGTCGTCTCGACAGTCACCCCGAAGGAGCCCGGCACCGGTCCTCCTGTCTGCGAGAGGTAGGAGATGTCGTAGACCTGTTCGTCGAGTTCGAGGTTGGTGAACTCGAAAGCCGAGATCGCCGCAAGGCTCATCATCTGGAAGCCGGGGAAGAGAAGGACCGCGATGCGCTGCATGCTCAAAACTCCGTTTGTCCTAAAAGGAGGTCTATATGACATTCAAGACATTGGCAATCGGGCGTATGACTCCTTGCAAGCAGACAGCAGGTGCTGTTGCTCGACATGGAGAACGACTATGACCGATCATCACAAGGGCACGGCTCTCGTTACAGGCGCATCGTCAGGAATCGGCGCCATCTATGCCCATCGACTTGCGACGCGTGGTTATGACCTCATTCTTGTTGCCCGCAACGCCGAACGCCTGTCCGACCTTGCAACGAAATTGACCAATGAAACGGGTAGGACGGTCGAGACGCTCCCCGCCGATCTCGGCAACCAAGCCGATCTGGCGCGTGTCGAGGGCGTGCTGAAGACGGACCGCAGCATCACGCTTCTCATCAACAATGCCGGTTTCGGCGGCACCGCGCCGCTGCTGGCCTCCGATGTCGACAAGATGCAGGCGATGGTCGATCTCAACGTCACAGCGTTGATGCGGCTGACCTATGCAGCCGTGCCTGGTTTTGTGGCGCGTGGCGGCGGTGCGATCATCAACGTCGCCTCGATCGTCGCGATCGCGCCCGAAATCCTGAACGGCGTCTATGGGGCCAGCAAGGCCTTCGTTCTTACCTTCAGCCAGTCGCTGAAGCATGAGTTGGCGGACAAGAACATCCGCATCCAGGCCGTGCTGCCGGGAGCAACGGCGACCGAATTCTGGGGCATCGCCGGCACGCCGGTCGAGCACCTGCCGACCGAGATCGTCATGCAGGCGGAAGACATGGTGGATGCGGCTCTTATCGGCTTCGACCAAGGCGAATTCGCGACCATCCCAGCCCTCGAAGATGCCGGACTGCTGAAGGCCTACGAGGATGCACGCCGGGCGCTGATGCCGAACCTGTCACGGTCGGCACCGGCTACGCGCTACAAGGCTGCGTGAGGAAAGTGGTGAGGCAGGCTTGTCCTGCCTCTATCCATGCCGCGCCAGCGCGTCCGCGAATATCTCGGCATCGACGTTGCCGCCCGAGGTAACCACGATCACGTTGTCTTCTTCCAGCTGATCGCCATGGAACAGGGCTGCGGCAAGCGCCACCGCGCCGCCCGGTTCAACGACGATCTTCAGTCGTGCAAAGGCGAGCGCCATGGCACGGAGCGCCTCCTCGTCAGTGACGACGACGCCGGCGCCCGCGAGGCGCTGCAGGATCGGGAAGGTGATGTTGCCGGGCTGCGGGGTGATGATCGCATCGCAGATGGAGCCGGTCATCGCTGCGTTGCGCTCGATCTTGCCCGAGGCAAGCGACCGCGTGAAATCGTCGAAGCCATCTGGCTCGCAGGGGCGCACGCGAAACGCAGGCGCGCTTGCCTCGAGCGCGAGCGCGATCCCCGATGACAGGCCACCGCCGCCGCAGGGGATCAACACCTCGGCCGACTTGATGCCTTCCTCTTCCGCCTGTTCTGCAATCTCGAGACCCGCCGTGCCTTGGCCGGCGATCACCTGGGGCTCGTCGAAGGGCTTGATCAGAGTCAGTCCACGTGCGGCCGAAAGCTCTGCGCCAATCGCGTCGCGGTCCTGTGTGGCGCGATCGTAGAGCACGACTTCGGCACCGAGCGCACGGGTGTTGGCGATCTTCAGTTTCGGCGCATCGGAGGGCATGACGATCACTGAAGGGATGCCATGCAGCTTCGCGGCGAGCGCAACACCCTGCGCGTGATTTCCTGACGAAAAAGCGATGACGCCGCGTGCGCGCACGGCAGGATCGAGCGCGGAAACGGCCGACCAGCCGCCGCGGAATTTGAAGGAGCCGGTATGCTGCAGGCACTCGGCCTTCACGAACACTCGCCGTCCGGCAAGCTCGTCGATGAAGGGAGAGGAGAGTAGCGGCGTGCGGCGCGCATGTCCGCGCAGGCGGGCGCGGGCGGCAACGATCATTTCAATGCTGGTCATGGAGACTCTTTCGAATGATGGTACGCCCATGCATAGGACCACACGCGACGCTTGTGAACGGTGACTTTGTCACCGTGACACGAAAAGTGTAGGCCGTGTATCGCGCTACGACACGATCCGGCAGGACGAGACGATCAGCATCAATGCTCAGTCGTTGCAGGCGGAGCTGGATTTCGGAGGTGGCGTCCATGCGCGTATCCGGTGATCAGTAGCCGCTGGCGGAACCCTCGGTGGCGCGGCTGTCCATCGCGCCATAATAGCGCGCGCCGCCGCCTTTCTCGATATCGGCGAGGCTTTTGCCCCCGACAAGGATACCGGCGGCCTGTCCCCATTGCGGCGGGCCGCTGCCGTCATCCAGCGTATGGCCCATCGCGATCAATGCCCGGATCGTATCGGGCGAGAGCGTGTAGGGCTCGAGATAGATCTTGTCCGGCTGCCACTGGTGATGGATGCGCGGAGCGTTGACCGCCTGGCTGATGTCCATGCCGAAATCGATGACGTTCAAAATCGCCTCGAGGGTGATGGTGATGATGCGTGAGCCGCCGGGGCTGCCGATCACCATGAAGGGCTTGCCGTTCTTGGTGACGATCGTCGGGCTCATGGAGGAGAGCGGCGTCTTCTTCGGTGCGATCGCGTTGGCTTCGCCCTGCACGAGCCCATAGAGGTTCGGAACGCCGGGCTTTGAGGTGAAGTCGTCCATCTCGTTGTTGAGAAGGATGCCGGTGCCGGGGGCCACAACGCCGGCGCCGAAGGATCCGTTCAGCGTGTAGGTGACGGCGACGGCGTTTCCTTCATCGTCTATGATCGAATAATGCGTGGTCTCGACGCTTTCCTTGGCGCCCAGCGGCCTCAAGTTGGCTGAAGCGCCTGATTTGTAGGGATCGATCTTGGCACGGATCGCCTTGGCGTAGCTCTTGTCGAGCAATGCCGACACCGGGTTCTCGACGAAATCGGGATCACCAAGCGCGGCGTTGCGGTCGACATAGGCATAGCGCATGGCCTCGACCATCAGGTGAACTGTCTCTGCCGAGCCGTAACCCAGGAAGGACAGCGGGTAGTCTTCCAGCACATTGAGGATTTCGCAGATAATGACGCCGCCCGACGAGGGGGGAGGCGAGGAGATGATGTCGTAGCCGCGGTAGCTGCATTCGACCGGTTTCAATTCACGCACCGCGTACTGCTCGAAATCCTCCTTTGCGAGAATGCCGCCTTTCGCCTGGCTCGCCTTGACGATCGCGTCGGCCGGCATGCCCTTGTAGAAGGCGTCAGGTCCTTTGTCGGCGATGTTGGAAAGAACGGCGGCAAGGTCGGGTTGCGCGAGCTTTTCGCCGATGGCATAGGGCTTTCCCTCCGCCTTCAGGAAGACTTTTGCTGCCGCCTCGTCCTTACCGAGCCGCTTGGCGCTGCCGGCGATGCTGGCCACGTCGCCCTGTTCCAGCGTGAAGCCTTCCTTGGCGTAGCGAATCGCCGGCGCCAAGAGATCCTGCCGCGACTTCGTGCCGTATTTCTCGCGCGCCATTTCGAAGCCCATCACGGAGCCGGGTACGCCGACGGCGAGATAGCCGTCGAGGCTGGCACGAGGGACGATATCGCCCTTGGCATCGAGATACATCGTCTTGGTGGCTGCCAGCGGCGCGCGCTCGCGGAAATCAAGAAATGTCGTCTTGCCGTCTTTCAGGCGGATTGTCATGAAGCCACCGCCGCCGATATTGCCGGCCGTCGGATAAACGACGGCGAGCGCGTAGCCGACGGCGACTGCGGCATCGACAGCATTGCCGCCGCTCTTCAGCACATCGACGCCGACATCGGTTGCCAGGTGCTGGGCGGTTACAACCATGCCGTGCTCGGCCTCAACGGGCGTGGGCGAGGCAGCGAGCGTCGGCGGTGCGAGAGCGAGTGACAGCGCGGCGACGACGGCAAATAGTCTGATGTGGGGGTGATCCATGGCTTCCCTCAAAGCATGACGGTGCGATGGATATGGGACGCGGCGAGCGCTAGGCAATGCACGGCCGTCTGCTAAAGTGTGTTCGGTCCGGGTTTCGCGGAAACGTCAGTTTCCCGTTGCCATGGGTGGCGTCAGTCCGCCGAAGGGTGCGGCAAGGTCTGTCGGCAATGCGGGCCCTTCATGCGCCAGGCGACGTTCGGCCTGGCGTGCGGCAGCTTGGAGATCGCAAACCGCCCCGCCGATCTTCTCCATCGCGGCAATGGCGACATCGGTGACGACATAGTCCGGCTTGTGGCCGAGGCCACGGATCCTCACCAACTCGGAGCCGGCGATGTCACGGGCCAGTCCTTGCGAATGAAGGTGCTCCCAAACGATGGCATCGCTGTCGCCGGTGATGATGACGGTCGGGGCGGTGATCTTAGAATATTGCGGGGAATGTGCCTTGAGATAGTCGAGCAGGCGTATGCAATCGATGGCGTTATTGTAAAAAGCTTGCGGGCGCAGCACGAGCGTGGGGCCTGTTCTGGCTATATAGTCTTCAGGGCGCGGATTAGGACGGAAGACATTCATCGTCGCCTGCTCCAACCGTCGCAAGCCGAGCGGCACGACAACGGCGTGATTGAAGAGCCAACCGAGGATGGGCATCACCGCGAGATGATAGTACCAGTCGATGCCGCCAGGCCAAGGATGCGTCGCCGGGGCGAGAAAGAGCAGCCCCTCGGTCATATCTGGATGCCGGACTCCGAAGGCGGCCGCAATGGCGCCGCCGAAGGAATGGCCGACGACAATCGCCCGCTTGATCCCGCGCTGTTCCATGAGTTTTGCGATCGCATCCGCCTGCCCGGAGGGCAGGGCATTCTCCGGGCCGCCGCGCTCCGAGTAGCCGTGCCCCGGCCGGTCGACGAACAGCATTTCCGCACGGCCTTCCAGGGGCTGCAGGAAGGCGCCGACCTGATCAAGCAGATTGCCGGCCGCGCCATGGATGAACACGAGCGGGGGCAGATCGGCGGTCTTGGGGCGAGGGACGTGAACGGCGTTCAGCCGGTAGCCGCCGATATCCGTGAGTTGGCCGATGTTCGGGTAGCTGGCCTCAAATTGCCGCCTCTTATAGGAGGAGTAGCCGATGGCGGCGACGACAGGGGCAAGAAAAGCGGAAGCTTCGGCAAGCATGGCAATATCTGCTGAAATCACGTAACCGATACGTAAGATTGGGCCGCGTGGTTCACCGTCAAGATCAGGTGCGGCTGCCGGCCAGCTTTTCGGAGAGTGTGTTCATCTGTTCCTGGGCGCTTCGATTGGCCGGATAGATCTCCAGGAAACGCTCCCAGGCCTTTAGGGCCAACTGGTCATTTCCCGTTTCGGTTAGAATGGCCGCCATGCCGGAGAGTGCGCCGAAGTGCCGTGGCTCGAGGTCGAGCACATGCTCGATGTCGGACATCGACTTGCGATAGCTGTCATTGGCGTAGTTGAGCGTGGCCCGGCGATTCCAGCTTTCGGCGTAGTCCGGCTTGAGGGCGATAGCCTGATCGAGAAAGTCGAGGGCGGCAGCGGTGCGCTTCTCCTGGATCGCTTTGTCGGCCCATTGCATCAGGAGGTTGACGGTAGCACTCCCCGAGTCGTTCCAGACGGTGCGGATTTCGTCGGCGATACTGCTTGCCTTGTCCGGATCGCGTTCGCGCTTCAGCTGCGCATGGAGCTGATCCAGATGCTGCTTGGGTGTAAGGTTTGCGTCCGGCTGCTCGACGATGACTTCCTTTTCCGCGGCGGCGGCGGGAAAAACGGTAGCGAGCAGGGCAAGGGACAGCGGCAGCGCCGCGCAAGTCATAGCAAAAAAGCGCATGGCGGGCATACTAGCCCGCCATCGCCGAAGATCAAAGCAATTTGATTTGATTGCCGCGGCAATCCCTGGGCAGTCATGGGCAAATGCCACGAAGCCGTCCAGGCGCGCTATATCAGCCCTGGCGAGCCTTGAAGCGCGGGTTCAGCTTGTTGATGATGTAGATGCGGCCCTTGCGGCGAACCAGGCGGTTGTCACGATGACGAGCCTTGAGCGACTTGAGCGAATTCTTGATCTTCATTGTTTTGATCCGCGATGTTTGAGGGGGAATTCACATTCGCCCGTATCTATTACATTCAAAAGCGCGCTCGGGGCGCGCTCTTCAGGTTGGGCGTGCAGATAACCCGGCGACTTGCCTGTGTCAACCACATGACGGTGTTTTTCCCATGGCCGAAGCGGCTTTTGTCAGGGAAAAGCCGGCAATTTTGCGGTCAATGTGGTGACGTGCCCCATCTTGCGGCCGGGACGCGATTCCGTCTTGCCGTAGAGGTGAACCAGCGTGTCCGTCCGCCGCAGCCAGTCCGGGAGCGCCAGAATATCGTCGCCGATCAGGTTCTGCATCACGCAGTCCGAGTGGCGGTCGGTATTGCCGAGGGGCAGGCCTGCAACCGCGCGGATATGCTGCTCGAATTGCGAGATGACGCAGGCGGCTTCCGTCCAGTGACCGGAGTTGTGGACACGGGGCGCCATTTCATTGGCGATCGGGCTGCCGTCGGCGAGTACGAAGAATTCGATGCCGATGACACCGACATAGCCGAGCGCCGCCAGAATCTTCTCAGCGGCTTCGCGAGCGGAAGCTGCAGTTTCCGCCGAGATGGACGCGGGCACCGTCGAGGAATGCAGGATGCCATCGCGGTGAACATTTTCGGCAGGGTCGTAGCAGACAACGGTGCCGTCGGTTGCGCGCGCCGCGATGATCGAGATCTCGCGTTCGAAGTGGACGAAGCTCTCGAGAATGAGCGGTACGCCGCCGAGCGCTGCAAAGGCGCCGTCCGGCGTATCGGCTGCGGAGCGAAACACTTTCTGTCCCTTGCCGTCATAGCCAAGGCGGCGGGTCTTGAGGACGCCCTGGCCGCCGAAGTCCGCCAGAGCAGCCTCGAGATTGGCCTGACTGTCGACGGCGTGAAATCTTGCGGTGAGGATGCCGCAATCATTGATGAAGCGCTTCTCGACGAGTCGGTCCTGCGCGGCTTCCAATGCTTTCGGGGGCGGGTAGACTGGGACATTGTTCGCCAGCGTCTCGGCAGCCGAAACGGGGACGTTCTCGAACTCGTATGTGACGACGTCGCAAGCCTTTGCCAGTTCTGCGAGCGCTGCAGCGTCGTCATAGGCCGCTGTGATCTGTTCGTTGGCAACCTGTGCGGCCGGACAGCCGGCCTGCGGTTCCAGGACGACGGTGCGGAAGTTCAGTCGTGCTGCGGCCATGGCAAGCATGCGACCGAGCTGACCGCCGCCGATGATGCCAATCGTTCTTACGGTCATAGGTCGTCCATCGGATATTCGGCAACGGCCGCGCTCTGGCGCTCGCGCCAGTCGTCGAGCCGCTCGGCAATGTCCTCGTCCGACAATGCCAGAACTGCAGCGGCCAGAAGGGCGGCGTTGATTGCGCCGGCCTTGCCGATGGCAAGTGTCCCGACCGGGATGCCGCCCGGCATCTGAACGATGGAAAGAAGACTGTCCTGACCGGACAGCGCCTTGGATTGAACCGGGACGCCGAAAACGGGAAGCGGTGTCATGGCCGCGGCCATGCCGGGCAGGTGGGCCGCGCCGCCGGCGCCTGCAATGATCACCTTGAAACCTTCGTCGCGGGCGGTCTTGGCGAAGTTCACCAGGCGATCCGGCGTGCGATGGGCTGATATGATGCGCGCGTCATAGGGAATTTCGAGCGCCTCCAGCGTATCGGCGGCGTTTTTCATGGTCTCCCAATCGGACTGGCTTCCCATGATGATGGCAACGGGTGGTCTGTCTGTCATCGTCACGGCATTCCCTTCAGGCGATGATGTCAGGGATGATCTGGTCCTCAAGCTTCGTCAGCTTGTCCTTGATGACCAGTTTCTTCTTCTTCATGCGCTGGATGCGCAATGCGTCGCATCCGGTGGCAATCATGGCGTTGATGGCCGCATCGTAGTCCTCGTGCTCCTGGCGCAGTCTTGCGACCATGAGCCTGATTTCCGCCTGTTCCTGATCGGCCATATGCATTCCCCATAACCGTCTTCGGACATCGTCCGTTCTGCCGATGATTTCCGCAAGCTCCTATCACCAAATCGAGGTAACGGCTAGCGGCTGTTCGTCATGATTTTGCCACGTGTTCTCCTTGTTTTCACCTTCGACAAGGCTTCAAAAATATGTCACAGTCGAAAGGTTGACGCCTTGGATCTCCGGCGGTGTTGGCCGGGGAGAGGTAAGAGGAAGGAAGGGTCAAATGACTGTTCAAGCTCATCTTGAGTCACTCCAGAAAAAGCATGTTGCTCTCGAGGAGGAGTTGCATTCGCTTATGATATCCCCCTCCCGAAACGATAATGAAGTAGCTGAGTGCAAACGCAGAAAATTGCGGATCAAGGACGAGATTGAGCGCCTTAAATCATCCTTCCATTGAGTAGGATGCAATAAATCATCGAGCGCGGCCCTAGGCGAGGAGGGCGAAACTCCAATTTCATCAAAAGCTTAGAGTAGTTCGTGTTCGACAGGCGATTATGACGCCGGTTCCGACGGAAAGTCGCGAGCCGGCGTCTTTCATTTGAGCGGTCGGGCTAAGCCCAGAACTGGTCGAGCCAGAGATTGAGCCTGTCGAAGCCGCGATTGTTGACCGCGTAGATGCGTCGCGTGCCCTCTGCGGTGACCGAAACCAGATTGCAATCCAGCAGCGCCTTGAGGTGCTGGGAGACGGCTGGGCGGCTGATGGGGAGCCCTTCGGCCAGCTCGTTCACGGTCTTTGGCGCACGTCGAAGTTCTTCCAGCAGGAAGCGCCGGTGGGGATCGGCTATCGCAGTGAAGGGATCCGTGTTCGACATGGCGAAAAGCTACGTCAATCGGCGCAATCGGGCAAGGAAATTGTGCGGCGCAACGAAACCCAAAATTGTCAGAATCCCAAGCCTTCCTTGGCTATCAGCACGGCGGCAATCAGGGCCATGGCATACATGAAAGGATAGAAGATGGCGGGCCTCATGCGACGTACGCACCAGGCACCGGCGATCGTCGCAAGCGGTGCAAACGGCAGAAGCGTGGCCGAGGTGGCAAGGTTCTGTGTGTCGAGCTGGCCGAGCGCGAAGTAGGGGACGAGCTTGACGGCGTTGAGGATTGCGAAGAAGCGGACGCTGGTGCCGGTATATTCGCGCGGTTGCATCTGCAGCGGCAGGGCGTAGATTTGGAAGGGTGCCCCGCCTGCGTGCGCGACGAAACTGCCATAGCCGGACAGGCTTCCCCAGATTGTCGCAAGCAGCGGCCGTTGCTCGTGGGGCGGCGTGTGCTTTCCGGCACCGGGGCCGTAGTTGTTCCAGAAATAGCGAAGGCAAAAGAGGACGGTGACGACGCCGATGACGACGCGAAGCACGTTGCCGGGAACGAGCGCCGACGTCGCCCAGCCGAGCGCGATGCCGAACAATGCTCCCGGCAGCATTATCTTCAGGGTTGTCCAGTCGCCGTGCTTGCGCCAGATCACCAGCGAGATCATGTCCATGAAGATGAGGATCGGCAGCAGGATCGCTGCCGCCTGGACGGGCGAGACGACGAGAGCGAGAAAGGGCAGCCCGATCAGCGACAGTGCGTCGCCCATTCCGCCTTTCGCAAGTCCGACCAAGATGACAGCGGGAACGGCGGCGTAGTAAAATGACAGTTCCATCGGCATGCTTTTGAAAATCCTCCCCTTGCCAGCCCCGTCTAACGGAACTACTCACACAAGACGAGTGCAAAAGGGCCGCGAAACGGCCTGTTCCGCTGTAAATGGAAAGAGTTGATGACCGAACCGGAAAACCGCTGCCGCCTAGTTCTGATCGTCCCCGATATCGCTGATGCCGATGAGCAGGCAAAGATTGTCGGGGATGCGTTAAAGGGCGGTGACGTCGCCTCGGTGATTGTGCCGCAATACGGTCTCAACGATGGCGAATTCCAAAAGCACGCCGAGAAGCTGGTTCCAATTATTCAGGATGCGGGCGCAGCCGCCCTGCTTGCAGGCGACAGCCGCGTCGTCGGGCGGACCAAAGCGGATGGCCTGCATCTGACCGGACCGGCCAGCGAAATCTCCGAGGCGATCGACAAGTATGCCGACAAGCTGATCGTCGGCGGCGGCAATGCCGCCGACCGGCACCATGCGCTGGAGATCGGCGAGGAGCGGCCGGACTATATCTTCTTCGGCAAGCTCGACGGCGACATCAAGCCGGAAGCGCACCCCAAGAACCTGGCACTCGGTGAGTGGTGGGCCTCGATGATTGAGATTCCCTGCATTGTGATGGGCGGCACGGATCCGGCTTCCGCATTGGCGGTGGCAGAGACCGGTGCGGAGTTCGTGGCGCTGCGGCTTGCGGTTTTCGAGGACGCTGGCCGTGCGCCCTCCGTCGTCGCCGAGGTCAATGCGCTCTTGGACGAAAAAGCGCCACGGTTTGAGGATTGATATCGCGCTCATGCCGATCCTGTCCCGCTATTTGCGCCTTTCCGCTGCCTTGGCCGCCGTCATTCTGGCGGGGCTGACGCATGGCGTTTCGGCCCAGACGGTTGACAACATCGTGACCCGGCCGCTCGCGACCGCTCCCGAGTCGCTGAAAACTGGGCGGCCGCAGACAGACGGCACCGGACCGTCGACGGGCGTCGGGGTTTTCGACCGCATGGGTGCGAAGCTGCCCGACCTACCCCCGGAAAAAGACTACAAGGGGCCGGTCGACGACGCCTACGGCGCCTATCAGCGTGGCTACTATCTGACCGCGATGGAAAGGGCTCTGCCGCGGGCGCAGCTCGGTGATCCGGCCGCTCAGACGCTTATGGGTGAACTTCTGGCGGATGGGCTGGGCGTCAAGCGCGACATGAAGAACGCGGCCTTCTGGTACAGCAAGGGCGCGGAGGGCGGCGACGCCGCTGCGATGTTCAAATATTCGCTGATGCTGATCGAGGGCCGGTTCGTCAAGCGCGACAAGGCTAAGGCCGACGAATATATGCACAAGGCGGCTGACGCCGGAAATGCCTCGGCGCAGTTCAATTGGGGCCAGATCCTGACAGCTGACAATCCGGGCGACAAGGGATTGAAGCTCGCCTTGCCTTACTATGAGAAGGCTGCCGAACAGGGCATCGCGGACGCGCAATATGCAGTGGCGGAGATTTACTCCTCGCTGCCTGATCTGCCGGAGGAAAAGAAGCAGCTGGCGCGCGAATGGATGGCGCGCGCAGCGCATGCCGGCTACGACACGGCCCAGGTCGATCTTGGTACGTGGTTGATCAACGGTCAGAATGGACCGCGCGATTTCGTCAAGGGTTTCCAGTGGTTGCGGCTTGCCGCCAATCGCGGAAACGTGGTTGCGCAAAACAAGCTGGCGCATCTCTACATCAATGCACTTGGAACCAAGCCAGATCCTGTCGAAGCCGCAAAATGGTATGTCCTGTCGCGTCGGGCCGGCCTGCCTGACCCGGCCCTCGAAGACTTCTACCTCGGCATCGAGGAAGATCAGCAGAAGGCGGCGATCGAGGCCGCCAACAAGTTCCGCCGGATCCAGTGATTTAAAAGAGCGCGTCGGCGAAGCGGTCTTCGTCGTCCTCGACTTTCGTCTCGACAACCGTCGCAGCCGTTTCTTCCATGGCGGGAATGATGTCGCGGTGGACGTTGCGCTCCTGCACCATCGTATAGAGCTTGAAGATCTTCCGATCGAGCGGTGCCACCACGTCGGCAATGTCCGAAATGTCAGCGATTTCGGCGCCGGCGGCATCCTCAAGCACCTCGGCGCAGCGCGCCAGCACATCGCCGAGATCACGCTCGAAATCCAGCTTGCCGATCAACAAGCTGATCTTGTTCGCCACTTCGCGGCCGTGCTCGGAGAGAACCTTGAGCTCGTCTTCCATCGTGTCGGCGGCAGCACGGATGTTGCCAACGGCTGATGTCAGGTTGTCGCCGAGACCGACGGCGTTGTCTGTACCGGCGGGCGCAATCCGGCCGGCTGCCGCTTCCAGTGTCGGCAGTCCGTTGACGATCCCATCGGCGGATTCGTCGAGTTTGGCCGCAAAGATGCGCAGCTCCGCCGTGACAACGTTGATTGATTTTCCTTCTTCGCCCAAACGGCTGCAGCGCAGGTTTGTATTCAACGCCATGTAGTGGATGTCGGTCTTGACCACACGGATGTTGCCGATGGATTCCAGGAGTTTGGCGGCGGTGCCGAGCGTCGATTGGCTTACCTGATCGGCCTGCTGGGCCGCTTGGTCCACCTGCTTGACGATCTCGTGCGCGGCGCAGACGCTCGACTCTAGCGCGCGCATGAAATTCCCGTGACCGCCGCCGCTCATCTGATCGCGCAGGCGCAGGATCTCCTGAGTATCCTGACCAAAGCTCGCGATCGTCTTGACGACATTCTGTGAGTCGCGATGAAAATCCTTGCACATATCGTTCATCTGCGCGGCCGTCAGATGATGAACGACATTCTCCAGGCGCCGGCGTGCATCCGCACCAAGCTTGCGTCCGTCTTCTCCATCGAGGAACTCGTCGAGGAGTGCAAAAGTGCCCTGGACATGCTCGATCCGTTGGCGGGTGATGTCTCCAACCTGCAGCGCAGACAGCGTGGAGGCCACCTTGCTCTGAATACCACGGGCAATTGCCGAGACATCGTGGGCGATAGCCGCGAGGTTTTTTCGGTGTTCGGCAATCTTCCGGGCGTCGTCCTGCAACGCTCGCGCAACGTCGGGCACTGTCTCGGAATAGCTGCGCGCGGTCGCTGCGCCAAAGCTCAGCGCGACTTTGACTTCCTTCTCGAGCCTGTCGAGATGGGCGGCAAAACCGTTGACTTCAGCCGTTCCGGAGTAGATGCGCTCGAGGATTTCCTGTGCGAAGCCGGCGAATTCGGGAAGACCGGCGCCGGTGATCTTGGCAGTCACTGCAAAGGTGCGCAGATAGCGCATCGTCTCCTGCATATCAGCGACATGTTTGCGCAACGAATTGCCCGTGTCGGCAAGCGAGGAGAGGGCATTCTGGCGCGCCTTTTCGGCGATCTGCAGACCGGTCAGGCTCTTGACCGTCGAGCGCAGATCCGCACCCGTATCGCTCGACTCGTTGGCGTCCAGCGCCTTTGTGACATTGTCGAGTGAGCTCAACAAACGGTTGAGACCATCCATGACCGAAAGCAACGCCGTGCCGCCTTCGAGGAAACGTTCCTCGACCTGGCTGCGGGCCGCTTCGAGCGTCTCGCTGATGCCCGATCCTGAAGCCTGAAATGCCAGAAGTGCCGATGTCGCCCCGTTCGTCACGTTATTTCCTTTACTTATAACACTGGCAAATTTTGACTCCATTTTTAGGGGCCGGAGGGAAACAGCGGGTAAACGTCCCGGACTCGTCAATGTTGTGCTTAACAGCGTGTAAAAAATATGACGCCACGACCGAAGCGATAATAAAGACTTTCATATTTTTTATGTAAAACAGATAGTTACACAAAACGAGTGAGCCTCATTATAATTTATACCAGGTAATAATTCAGGGAGTCTGGACACGCCTTAATTGCATGTTCCGACAACCAAACTTTACCCGCTGTTAAGCCTGCCATGAGAGTCCTTTTGGGGCTTGGAAGTATTTCTCCATCCCAGGAGGCTGAGTTGAGTACATTTAGCCAATATAACGAGACAGTATCATTTAATGATGCTTTGCTTGTTAGGAATATATCTGAGATATTCTCAAAAATTACTACAAGTATCGATAGTAATAATTCACTTGTCATCGACATTTCCGAACATGCCGAAGCGGATCTGAGTTTCATCCAGCTCATCGAGTCCGCTCGTCGGCAGGCAAAGGCGCAGAACAAGTCGATCACACTTTCCTCGCCCGCCAAGGGGCACGTTCTGAAGGTGCTTGAGCGCGCAGGGTTCCTCGACGCTTTCAACCCTGACGACGCTAAATTCTGGTTGCATAAAGAGGTGACGCCATGAGCGCAAACATTCTGACTGTAGACGATTCCGCAAGCATCCGCCTCACCACGAAGGTCACGCTGACCAACGCCGGCTACTCGGTGACCGAGGCCGTCAATGGAGCCGAAGGGCTGGCGACCGCGAAGTCGACGCATTTCGATCTGATCGTCACGGACCTGAATATGCCCGTCATGGACGGCCTGACCATGATCGAGGAGCTTCGCAAGCTTCCGACCCATACGGGCGTGCCGATCATCTTCCTCACGACAGAGTCCGATACTGATCTGAAGGCACGTGCCAAGGCGGCCGGCGCGACGGGCTGGCTGACCAAGCCCTTCGATCCGGAGAACCTGGTGAAGATCATCAGAAAGGTGCTCGGCAAATGAGTACGCTCGACCCAGTCGCGGTCTTTCGGACGGAGGCGGCCGAATGCCTTGAGACGATCGAGGCCGGTCTCCTGGACCTGACGCATCAGCTTGACGACAAGGATCTGGTGGACGCGGTCTTCCGCGGCCTGCACACCCTCAAGGGCTCAGGCGCGATGTTCGGCTTCGAGGCGCTGGCTGCCTTTACCCACCATTGCGAAACGGCCTTCGATAGGGTTCGAAAAGGCGAAGTGCCGGCGACGGCCGAACTGGTCGCGGCGGTTTTGGCCGCACAAGATCACATGCGAGCGCTCGTCGATCAGCCCGATGCTGATCACGGCGATACGGGCCAGAAGCTGCTTGCCCAGCTGCACACAGCGGTCGGCGGCCAAGGCAGTGCGACGACGAGCGCAACGGCTGCAGCCATCGCCCTTGCATCGGCGCCAGCGAGCCCGGCAAAGAAGACGACCACATGGCGCATCCGCTTCAGCCTTCCATCGAATGCGATGGCAAACGGCACCAACCCTCTTGGCCTTCTCGATGAGCTGCGCGATCTCGGTGAGTGCACGATACGCGCCAACATTGCTGCCATTCCGCCGCTCGGCGAGTTGGTGCCAACCGAGCTTTACGTCTCCTGGGACGTGGTGCTGACGAGCAAGCAGGATCGCTCTGCCATCGACGACGTGTTCATCTTCGTGATGGACGACATGGAACTGGACGTTGAGGAAATCGACGGTCCCGTTGAAGCCCAGATTGCCAGCGAGCCGCCCGCCGTCTCTGTCGTTGCCTTGCCGGTCGAGCCAGTTGCGGTTCCGCCCATGGTCACGCCGGACTTCAAGCCCGTCGAAGCCGTTCCCGCGAAGCGAGATGCGGGAACGGCTTCCGATCATCGCCAGGCGAAGGCTGCGGAAAACGTTCGCGTTCCGGCCGAACGTCTCGACGAACTGATGGACCGTGTCGGCGAGCTTGTCATTGCGCAGTCGCGCCTCAGTCAGCTTGCCAGTGCCAGCGCGGATATTGAGCTGCGCTCCGTTTCCGAAGAGATCGAGCGCCTCTCCGGCGAGCTGCGTGACACAATGATGGTGCTGCGCATGGTGCCGGTCGCCACTCTGTTTTCGCGCTTTCGTCGCCTCGTTCACGATCTGGCGCGGGAGACCGGTAAGGTCATCGAACTGGTGACGGAAGGCGAAAGCACGGAGGTCGACAAGACAGTCATTGAACGGTTGGCCGATCCGCTGGTGCATCTGGTGCGCAACTCTATCGATCACGGGCTGGAAACGCCGCAGGACCGTCTCGCCGCCGGCAAGGCCGAAGCCGGAACCGTCACCTTGTCAGCCCGCCAGGCGGGCGGCGAGGTGATCATCTCAATCAAGGACGATGGCCGTGGTATCAATCGCGAGCGCGTCCGCGCCAGAGCGGAGGCCTCCGGTCTGATCGCGCCCGGCCAGCCGCTTTCGGACTCCGAGCTGCTGCAGCTGATCTTCGCACCCGGCTTCTCTACCGCCGCGCAGATCACCAATCTTTCAGGCCGCGGGGTCGGCATGGATGTGGTGAAGAAAACCGTTGAAGCGCTTCGCGGCGCGATCGATGTCGAAAGTATGCCGGGGCAGGGATCCGAGGTTTCGCTTCGTATTCCGCTGACGCTCGCCATCATCGATGGCTTGCTCGTGCGCGTCGGCTCGGGCCGCTACGTGATCCCGCTCTCGGCGGTCGAGGAATGCCTCGAACTCTCGCTCGAAGACGACCTGCGTTCGCGCGGACGCAGCTTTATCTCGCTGCGCGATAGCCTGGTTCCATTCCTCCGGCTGCGCGATCTCTTCCGCACCGGTACCAAGCCGGATGTGCATCAGAAGGTCGTTGTGATCTCGACCGGCACGGAGCGCGTCGGCCTCGTCGTTGATCAGATCATCGGCGACCACCAGACGGTGATCAAGTCGATGTCCAAGCTCCACAACGACGTGCAGACCTTCTCGGGGGCGACGATCCTCGGTGACGGCAGCGTCGCTCTAATTCTCGACGTCGGCCATCTCGTGGCCGCCGGTCAGCAGCAGGAAGCGCAAAAGAGGGCGGCGGGATGAACGCGGCAGCAGAAAAGTTCGATAGCCATTGGGACTATGCCGACGAAGTCGAGGTTCTCACCTTTGACATGAATGGCGAGACATTCGCGCTGGAGGCGGTGATCGTGCAGGAGATTCTTGATCTCCTGCCCGAAACCGGGGTGCCAGGCGCTCAGCCCTTCGTTGCCAGCGTCATCAACTTCCGCGGCAAGGTCATTCCGCTTGCCGACCTGCGCCTTGCCTTCGGTATGGAGGCGACGGAAGCGACGATCGACAGCCGGATCATCGTGATTGAAATCGACCTGCAGGGAGAGGCGACGCTCGTCGGCCTGCGAACCGACAAGGTCAACGAGGTCACGACGCTGAACAAGGCGGCCAGCGAGCCGCCGCCAAGCGTCGGTATGCGCTGGCGCGCCGACTACATCAACTGCCTCGTCAAGCGTGGGGGCGAGTTCATCATCCTCCCCAATCTGCGGGCGATCTTCTCATCGCGACACGACACATCAGGAGCGGCCAACTAGGCACGGTCATCTAAGGGGTTAAAAGATGCGACTGACGATCAAGACAAAGCTGGTGACAGCGTTCACCTTCATTATCCTTATGTTATTGGGCACATCAGCCTACTCCATCATGAGCCTGAGCGGGCTGAACGACTCGATTGGCGCCGTGTTGAACGGCCCTGCGGCGCGCCTTGAGCTGGCGCAGGAAATCAATATCGGCCAATTGCAGGCGATCCGGCAGCAGAAGAACCTGCTGATGGCCAAGGACGCTGACGAAATCGAGGGCGCGATTGCGAAGGGTGATGCAGGGCGCAAGGAATTCGCGGACTCGCTCGCTGCCGTTTTGAAGATTGCAACGGAACAGGGCAGGCCGCGCTGGGAGCACATCTCTGCGCTCTCCAAAAAGTTCTTCGAGGCTGACGATCAGATCCGCGGCTATATGAAGGCAGGCAATATCGACGCGGCGACCAATATTTCCGTGACCACCGCACGCAGCTCGGCAAACGAGATCGACGCCGTTCTGGCGGAGATCCTCTCCCTCGAAAAGCAACGGATGGAAACGGCCGACGACGATGCCGAGGCGAAGTATCAGGAAACGCTCCTGACGATGATCATCTCGGTGGTCGTCGCCTTGCTGGTTGGGGCGGCGACGGCGTTCTGGATTGCCAGCAGCATCGCCAAGGGGCTCGCCCGTGCGAACACGATCGTCCGCGAGGTTTCCGAAGGCGATCTAACGAAGACCGCAGAAGTCACCAATCGCGACGAAATCGGCGAACTGCTTGGCAACGTCAATGTCATGATAGAGCGCCTTCGCGGCGTGGTTGCCGATGCGCTTTCGGCATCGGAGAACGTCTCGGCCGGCAGCCAGGAGCTGTCTGCGAGCTCAGAACAGGTCTCCCAGGGTGCCACCGAACAGGCTGCTTCCGCTGAAGAAGCCTCGGCCTCGATGGAGGAGATGGCGGCCAACATCAAGCAGAATGCCGACAATGCCGCCCAGACGGAGAAGATCGCTCGCCAGTCCGCCAAAGACGCGGAAGAGAGCGGTGCAGCTGTCACCCGCGCCGTCGATGCCATGCGGACGATTGCCGAGAAAATCGGCATCGTCCAGGAAATCGCCCGGCAGACGGACCTCCTTGCCCTCAACGCGGCTGTCGAGGCAGCGCGTGCCGGCGAGCATGGCAAGGGCTTTGCGGTCGTTGCTTCTGAGGTGCGCAAGCTTGCAGAGCGCAGCCAGTCGGCCGCCGCCGAGATCAGCGCCATGTCGAGCGACACCGTCAAGGCAGCGAGCAATGCCGGCGATATGCTGAGCCGCCTGGTGCCTGATATCAGGAAGACCGCTGAACTCGTCTCCGAAATCAGCGCGGCATGCCGCGAACAGGATATCGGCGCTTCGCAGATCAACGAAGCGATCCAGCAGCTCGACAAGGTGACGCAGCAGAATGCCGGCGCATCCGAAGAGATGTCGGCAACCTCCGAAGAACTGGCGGCACAGGCCGAAGAGCTGCAGGCTTCGATCGCCTTCTTCAAGGTTGACACGGCAGGCGCGAGGCTCAGCGCCAAGAATCCACGGCCCAAGGCATCTGCCAAGCCCGCCCCGGTCGCAACGGCGCGTAACGCGTCCGTGGCCCCCGCCGCCAACCGAACCGTTGCCGCCCAGCAGGCGCGGGTGAAGGGCTTTGCACTCGACATGTCGATGGGCGGTCCTGACGCCGGCGACGACGATTTTCGCCAAAGCGCATGATCCCGTGAACGTTGCGGCCGGGCGACTGGCCTCAACACCGCCGATGCACAACGGATGCCATCGTTGGAAGCGTGGTTGGCTCCGTCACCCATTCACGCAAGAGTAGAGGCAAGACTCTTCATTGCATCGCAATAGCCGCACGCGTCATCAGGATACCGGTCGAGGTGACAGTGGAATTTTCCTCAAAATATCAAGTCTCTGGAGTCTATCCATGCGTCTGACGATAAAGCTCAAGCTGGCTTTAGTCTTCGCCGCTGTCATTCTGCTCAGCGGAGCGATGGCCGGCCTCGCCATCTTCAATCTCTCCTCATTGAATTCGGCAATCACACAGATGGTCGCTGAACCGATCAATGACCTGCAAAACGTGTCGGTCCTCAGCGACACGGTCAACGGCGCAGTTCGCGCCGAAAAGAATGCGATCATGAATACCAATCCAGCCGAGATCGCCGATTTCGTGAAATTGATGCTCGACCGACAGAGCACGATCAGGGAACTGTCGGCAAAACTCGAAGTCTCTGCCGATCCCGACGTGCGTGCGCAGGCTGCCCAGTTCGCGGCGATCTACGACCAATACATGCCTATACAAAAGCGAATTGCCGATCTGGCAACGCAAAATACGACAGAATCGAATACCGAGGCCGCCGGTCTGACGATGAAGGAAGGCCGCGAGCTGATGAATAAGGCGCTCAAGGTCATGCAAGACATGCGGGATACCATCGCCGGCAATGTCAATGAAACGGATCAGGAAACCAACGTCCAATATACGAATTCGCGGCGACTTCTTGTCTCGATGACAGTCGCGTTGATTCTCTTCTCGCTGGGCTGCGCCACCTGGATCTCGCTCAACATCTCTCGTGGCCTGAAGCGTGCAGTCGATCTCGTCGATGCCGTAAGCATCGGGGACCTGGACCAGAGTATCGAGCACAAGAGCAATGACGAAATCCGCGATCTCGTTACCTCGATGACGAAAATGACCGACAACCTTCGCGTCACTGCAGGCATCGCCAATCAGATCGCCAATGGCGACCTGACAGTGTCGCCGAAGCCGCTCTCCGACAAGGACACCCTCGGTATCGCACTCGAGCAGATGGTCGAGCGCCTGCGTGGCGTTGTCGCCGACGCAATCTCCGCAGCAGAGAATGTTTCGGCCGGCAGCCAGGAACTGTCCGCGAGTTCGGAGCAGGTCTCCCAGGGCGCGACGGAGCAGGCGGCCTCGGCCGAGGAAGCCTCCGCCGCGATGGAAGAGATGGCCGCAAACATCAAGCAGAATGCCGACAACGCCGCCCAGACCGAGAAGATCGCGCGCCAGTCTGCCAAGGACGCCGAGGCCAGCGGCGATGCTGTTTCCCGCGCCGTCAATGCGATGCGCACGATTGCTGAGAAGATCGGCATCGTTCAGGAAATCGCGCGGCAAACCGATCTGCTCGCCCTTAACGCGGCTGTCGAGGCGGCGCGTGCTGGTGAACATGGCAAAGGCTTTGCGGTCGTTGCTTCCGAGGTGCGCAAGCTTGCCGAGCGCAGCCAGTCCGCTGCCGCCGAGATCAGCGCCATGTCGAGTGACACGGTAAAGGCGGCGAGCGACGCCGGTGACATGCTGGGTAGTCTTGTTCCCGATATCCGCAAGACGGCGGAACTTGTCTCGGAGATCAGCGCCGCGTGCCGCGAGCAGGATGTCGGCGCCTCGCAGATCAATGAGGCGATCCAGCAGCTCGACAAGGTGACACAGCAGAATGCCGGTGCCTCCGAACAGATGTCGGCGACCTCGGAGGAGCTTGCAAGCCAGGCTGAAGAGCTGCAGACCTCGATCGCCTTCTTCAAGGTCGATATGGCCGGCAGCCGTCAGAGCCGCACTCCGTCCGCTCGCATCAGCCTTCGCAGCCCGGTTGCCGCCGCACCGCGCAAGCCGGCCGCAAAGGCAGCATCGCCGGCAAATTCCGTCGCAGCCCAGCAGGCCCGCGCGAAGGGTTTCGCACTCGACATGTCCATGGGCGGGCCGGATGACGGCGACGCCGAGTTCAAGGAAAGCGCATAATATGGCAACGGCATCCCTGGAAGCGCAGTTTGTAACCTTCAGCCTTGGCGAGGAAACCTTCGCCGTGCCGGTGGAGGTGGTGCGGGAAATCCTCGACTATGCGGAAGCCTTCAAGATTCCGAACGGTCCAGATTATCTCCTTGGCCTTCGCGAAGTGCGTGGCCAGGGAGTGCCGACCATCGACCTCCGGCTGAAGCTCGGCATGTCGAAGACGATCCCGACGCCGCACACGCGCGTTCTGGTCCTCGACATTGCGATGGAGAACAGGACGCTGACCCTCGGCCTCGTTGCCGACCGCGTCTTCGAAGTCACACCATTCCGGCGTGACCAGATCGAAGCGGCGCCTGACATCGGCGTGCGCTGGCGCTCCGACTACATCGCCGGCGTGGTGCGCCGGGAAGGCGGCTTTGTCGTCATCGTCGATCTCGGGCGGCTTTTGTCGCGCGAAGACGCCTCTGTCTTGCAATCGGCCGCCTGAGAGGCGGCCCAGCCGGAGTTTTGCGCATCATGGGTATGGCCGTTGCAGAGGCCCAGTTTGCGGGCGACAGGATCAGCAAGCGTAATTTCGATAAGCTTGCCCGGTTCATTTACGATTACAGCGGCATCAAGATGCCGCCGACGAAGGTCACGATGCTGGAGGGCCGGCTTCGTCGCCGGTTGCGGGCGACAAATCATGTGACCTTCGATGACTACTGTGACTTCCTGTTTCACGAAGGCGGTCTGGAGCAGGAGTCGGTCTATCTGATCGATGCCGTGACCACGAACAAAACGGACTTCTTCCGCGAGGCGCGGCACTTCGACTACATGCAGCAGGTCGCTCTGCCGGCTCTTGCCGCAAGCGGCGTTCGCACGATCCGCACCTGGAGCTCGGCCTGCTCCACAGGTGCGGAGCCTTATACGATGGCGATGGTGCTCGAGGAGTTCACAGAAGCCCGCGGCGACGGAAACTACAGCATACTCGCCACCGATCTCAGCACCGAAGTGCTGCAAACGGCACAGCGCGGCATTTATGCCGAGGATCTCATCCAGCCTGTGCCACGCGACCTGCAGCGAAAGTACATCATGGTCGCTAAGCAGCCCGGACGACGCGAGATCCGTATCTCGCCCTTGTTGCGCAGCAGGGTTGGATTTTCCCGGATGAACCTGATGGACGACAAATATCCGGTCGGCGATGTGATGCACATGATCTTCTGCCGCAACGTGCTGATCTATTTCGACAAGCCGACGCAATCGGCCGTGCTGACGAGGCTCTGCAATTGCCTGGCGAAGGGCGGTTACATGTTTATCGGCCACTCGGAATCGATCGCCGGCTTCGATCTGCCGCTGAAGCAGGTCTCCAACACTGTCTTCCAGCGCGTTTGAGTAAGGCCGCCATGGGCAAGAAGATCCGCGTTCTCATCATCGATGATTCAGCCAGCGTCCGTCAGACGCTCGTGCGCCTGTTGCAGGAAGACCCCGACATCGAAGTTATGGGGGTTGCGACCGATCCCTTCATGGCGGCCAAGAAGATCCAGGAAGAGATTCCCGACGTCATCACGCTCGATGTCGAAATGCCGCGGATGGACGGGATCACCTTCCTGCGTAAGTTGATGGCGCAGCGGCCGATCCCTGTCGTGATGTGTTCGTCACTCACCGAGGCCGGCTCGGAGACGCTTCTGCAGGCGCTGGAATCCGGCGCCGTCGACGTCATTCTGAAATCGAAGATCGGTGCGGCGGACAGTCTTGCGGATGATGCGGTTCGCATCCGCGAGGTGGTCAAGAGCGCCTCACATGCACGCCTCGCCAATGTTTGTCGCGCCGCAGGCGCCCTGCGCCCCGGCAGCGAAGCACCGGCACGGAAATTGACAGCCGACGCCATGCTGCCGCCGCCGACCGGCCGTGCGATGGCGAAGACGACTGAGATGGTCGTCTGCGTCGGAGCCTCGACAGGCGGGACAGAAGCATTGCGCGAATTTCTCGAGGCGCTTCCTGCCAACGCGCCCGGCATCGTCGTCGTGCAGCACATGCCGGAAAAATTCACGGCGGCATTTGCCAAGCGGCTGAACGGTCTTTGCGAAGTCGAAGTCAAGGAAGCCTTGGACGGCGATCCTGTCCTGCGCGGCCATGTGCTGATTGCGCCCGGCGATAAGCATATGCTGCTTGAGCGGCAAGGCGCGCGTTACCACGTCTCCGTCAAGCAGGGTCCGCTGGTGTCGCGCCATCGCCCGTCCGTCGACGTGTTGTTCCGCTCGGCTGCGCGCAGCGCCGGCTCGAACGCGATGGGCATCATCATGACAGGCATGGGCGATGACGGCGCAAAGGGCATGCTAGAGATGCATCAGGCCGGCGCCTATACGGTGGCACAAGACGAGGCGACATCGGTCGTCTTCGGGATGCCCAAGGAAGCGATCGCCAAGGGCGGCGTCAATCGCATTCTTCCGCTCGACCAGATTGCGCGTGAGGTGCTGATGGCGCAGCAGAAATTCTAGATACTGTCGACGAGCCTTGAGGGCTGTGCGGCTCTCCTCTTGAAATTTTCCCGATTTTGTGGTCTTGAGGCCGCCAATCTTATCGAGCGCTGCCTTCTCCGGCGATCAGGGACCTTTCCCGCCCTGACAGCGCGTACCGTATTATCGCTCAAGGAAAAGTGCTCACATGGCTCGTTCAGCTCTCCTCAATGTCATGGTTCAGGCTGCCATCAAGGCAGGAAAATCGCTGGGGCGTGATTTCGGAGAAGTCCAGAACCTGCAGGTTTCAGTGAAGGGCCCGGGCGACTTCGTGTCGAATGCCGATCGCAAGGCGGAGAAGATCGTCAAGGACGAACTCCTGAAGGCTCGCCCGACTTACGGCTTCCTCGGCGAGGAGAGCGAGGAAATCAAGGGTACGGACGGTGCGCACCGTTGGATCGTCGACCCGCTCGACGGCACCACGAACTTCCTGCACGGCATTCCGATGTTTGCGGTATCGATCGCGCTTGAGCGCAACAATGAGATCGTCGCCGGCGTCGTCTTCAATCCGGCAACGGATGAGCTCTACACCGCCGAACGTGGCGGCGGCGCCTTTCTGAACGATCGCCGTCTGCGCGTCGGCGCCCGCCGTGTGCTTTCGGATTCCGTCGTTGCCTGCGGCGTACCGCACCTCGGCCGCGGCAATCACGGCAAGTTCCTCGTCGAGCTCCGTCACGTGATGGGCGAAGTTGCCGGCATTCGCCGCATGGGCGCGGCTTCTCTCGATCTCGCGTATGTGGCCGCCGGTCGCTTCGACGGCTACTGGGAAACTGCGTTGTCGGCCTGGGATATTGCGGCGGGTATCCTGCTCATCCGCGAAGCCGGCGGCTATGTGTCCGACTGGGACGGCGGTACGTCCATTCTCGAGACGGGCTCGGTGGTTGCCGGCAACGAGTATATCCAGAGGGCGTTGCTCGAAGTCGCCAAGCGCCCCGTCCCGACCCGGTAAATCGCTGTTGTAAAGACACGGTTTTCGTTTCCGCATACTTCAATTCGGCACAATGTTGCTCTAGTCTCCGGCTGAAATGAATCCGGAGGCTGCGGAACCTATGGAAAATGTGAATGTGGCGGAGTTCGGCTCGACCGAAAAAACCACGGGCAACTACAGCTATAAACTTTCCAGTCCGATGCCGTTTCTTTGGACGATGGTGCTGTTTCTGACCATCGTCGGGTTCATTGCCGCCATCCTCTTCCGGCAGACGCAGACTGCCTTCATGCACAATCCGGGCCTCAACGGCTTGATCCTTGGCATCCTGGCCGTTGGCATCATCCTCGTCTTCAGCCACGTGCTGTCGCTCAGACCGGAAGTGCGGTGGTTCAACTCGTTCCAGGCAGCGGGCAGCGCCGACAAAGTCGGCCGCAACCCCAAGCTGCTTGCTCCGATGCGGACGCTGATTGGCAGCCGCAATGCCTCGGCAGGAATTTCGACGGCGGCGTTCCGCTCAATTCTCGACTCGATTGCCAACCGGCTCGATGAGTCACGCGATGTGTCGCGCTATCTCATCGGCCTTCTGATCTTTCTCGGCCTGCTCGGAACATTCTGGGGCCTCATCGGCACAATCGGCTCGATCAGTGCGGTCATTCAGTCGCTCGATGCGGGAGCGAACGGTTCCAGCGATGTTCTCAGCGCTCTGAAGGAGGGGCTTTCCATGCCGCTTTCGGGCATGGGGCAGGCCTTCTCGTCATCCCTCCTTGGTTTGTCCGGCTCGCTTATCCTCGGCTTTCTCGATCTGCAGGCAGGCCGTGCTCAAAACCGGTTCTACATGGAACTGGAAAACTGGCTTTCCTCGGTAACCGACGTCGGGCACGATGTAGCCATGCCTGCCATCGGCGCGAATTCCGCAGTCTCTCCGGATGACGTTCGCGCGCTATCCGATTACATGCGCCGGATTTCGGAAGAGGGCAGCGGCGGCACCCAGAGATCGGTTGCGGCGATGGCGAACCTTGCCGAAGGCATTCAGGGCCTCGTCAAGAATATGCGCAATGAGCAGCAGATGCTGCGCGACTGGATCGATGCGCAGCAGGACGAGACGAAGGCGATGCGCCGCACGCTCGATCGCCTGGCCGAACGGATCGGTTCTCAGGAAAGGCACGGTTCAAGCGAACGCTCACAGCGGATGCCGCAAACCGAAAAGACCGAGGGCAAGTAAGCCATGGCTCTCGCCCGCAATCGTCGCCCCCAACGCGCGGTGGACTACTGGCCAGGATTTGTCGATGCGCTGTCGACGCTGCTGATCTCCATCATGTTCATTCTGACCGTCTTCGTCGTCGGTCAATACATCCTGAGCCGGGAAATTACGGGCCGGGATGAGGTGCTCAACCGTCTGAACAGCCAGATCAACGAGCTGACGCAGCTTCTGGCCCTGGAGAAGGGGAGCAAGCAGGACCTCGAGGACAGCGTTGCCAATCTGCAGGCCTCCTTGGCGTCGGCTGAGAGCGAGCGATCGCGGCTGAAAGCGCTTCTTGATGCCGGCTCGGGGGGGCAGAGTGCTGCGCAGGCGCGTATCGGCAGCCTCACGAAGGAACTGGACGAACAGAAGCAGATGAGTGACCGGGCGATGAGCCAGGTCGAGCTATTGAACCAGCAGATCGCCGCATTGCGCAGCCAGATTGCTGCCGTGGAAGCGGCTCTGCAGGCCTCCGAGCAGAAGGATCAGACCTCGCAGACAAAGATCGCCGATCTGGGCCGCCGTCTGAACGTTGCGCTGGCGCAGCGCGTCCAGGAGCTCAACCGCTACCGGTCCGATTTCTTCGGCCGCCTGCGCGAAATCCTGTCCGATCGCGAGAACATCAGGATTGTCGGCGACCGCTTCGTCTTCCAGTCGGAAGTGCTGTTCCCCTCTGGCGGCGCGGATCTCAATCCAGATGGGCAGGGCGAGATGGCAAAGCTTGCGACGGCCCTTCTCGACGTTGCCAAGGAAATCCCGCCGGAAATCAACTGGGTTCTGCGTGTGGACGGCCATACGGATAACGTGCCGCTCACCGGCACCGGCAGGTATGGCGACAATTGGCAGCTGTCTTCAGCGCGCGCGATTTCGGTCGTCAAGTTCCTGATCTCGCGCGGTGTCCCTGCCGACCGTCTCGTCGCCGCCGGCTTCGGCGAGTTCCAGCCGATTGCGCCGGGAGACACCCCGGAGGCGCGCGCCACGAACCGTCGAATCGAACTCAAGCTGACCGAGAAGTAGGCGTTCGGCCTGGCGCATCATCAATGCCGTCAGTCTAGCCAGTATCCGAAAGATCGGCTGCTTCGGCACGGCCGGCTGGACGCGGCGTAAGGCGTCTCTCCGCGTCCGGTTGCAAAGAATGTCATCGAGGAAAAAGTGGCGTTGTCGCTGAGCGGGCTCCGCGTGGGCTCGCGGAGATTTTGGGGGAGAATGCTTTGATCGAATGCGATGTGCTGGTCATCGGCGCGGGTCTTGCCGGGCTTGTGGCGGCGGCGGAGGCGGCGGATCGCGGGCGGAATGTCTGCATCGTCGAGCAGGAGGGCGAACAAAGCCTCGGTGGGCAGACATTCTGGTCGCTGGGCGGACTGTTCTTCGTCGACAGCCCGGAACAGCGCCTGCTGGGCATCCGTGACACCCTTAGCCTGGCACGGCAGGACTGGATGGGGTCTGCGTCGTTCGACCGGCCGGAAGACTATTGGCCGCGTCGCTGGGCGGAGGCCTATCTCGAATTTGCCGCAGGCGAAAAGCGCTCGTGGCTTCATCAGCAGGGAATGCGCTGGTTCCCCGTAGTCGGCTGGGCCGAGCGGGGAGGCGGCCTGGCGCACGGCCACGGAAATTCCGTGCCACGCTTCCATGTGACGTGGGGAACCGGGCCGGCTGTGCTTGCGCCATTCATTCGCCGTGTGCGCGAGGCGGAGGCGAAGGGACTTGTCACGCTTCTGTTCCGGCATCAGGTGGATGACCTTCTCGTGCAAGACGGCATCGTATGCGGCGCTCGTGGCACGGTCCTCCAGCCGGACGCTTCCGTTCGAGGGCGGGAGACGAACCGCATTTTTTCGGCACTTTTCGAGATAAGGGCCGACGCGACGATCGTCACGTCCGGAGGCATCGGGGGCAATCACGAGGCGGTGCGCAGGAGATGGCCGATCGATCGGCTCGGACGGCCCCCCGCTGATATGGTCGCGGGTGTGCCTGCCCATGTCGACGGGCGCATGATCGAGATTACCGAGCGCGCGGGCGGGCGAGAGATCAATTCGGATCGGATGTGGCACTATACGGAGGGGTTGAAGAACTGGGATCCGATCTGGCGCAATCACGGCATACGTATCCTGCCCGGTCCGTCCTCCTTCTGGTGCGATGCCGATGGTAATCGCTTTGCCGCGCCTGCGATGCCCGGTTTCGATACGCTGGCGACGCTGAAGGCAATCTGCGCCACGGGGCATGACTACAGCTGGTTCATCCTGACGAAGGCAATCATCAAGAAGGAGTTTGCCCTTTCCGGCTCCGAGCAGAATCCGGATATCACGGGCAAGGATCTTCACCTGCTTCTCAAGCGATTGGGCAAGGAGCCGCCAGGCCCCGTTCAGGCCTTCATGGATAAGGGAGAGGATTTCATCGTTCGCGAGACGCTGGAAGCACTTGTCGACGGCATGAACGGTCTGACGGGCGAAGGCCGCGTGGATGCAAGCCGTCTCAGGACGCAGATCGAGGCGCGCGACAGGGAGATCGGCAACGCCTTTTCGAAGGACGCGCAGGTTATCGCCATTCGCGGCGCCCGACGCTACCTCGGGGACCGGCTGATGCGTACGGCAAAGCCGCATGTGCTGCTTGACCCACGGGCCGGGCCATTGATTGCGGTGCGGTTGCATATCCTGACACGCAAGTCTTTAGGTGGTCTGGAGACGGACCTTTCCGCACGTGTGATTGGCCATAGTGGGGATCCGCTGCCGGGGCTCTATGCGGCGGGCGAGGTGGCCGGCTTTGGCGGTGGCGGTGTGCACGGTTATAACGCGCTCGAGGGAACATTCCTCGGCGGCTGCATCTTCTCCGGCAGGGTTGCCGGTCGGGCAGTGTAAAGGCGGCGCTTTTGGCGCCGCCTGATTTGATCAGGCTTCAGCCTTCGTCGTGTCAACGACTTCTGCGCCGGAAGAATTCTTTTTGATGGATTCGATGGCGCTCAGCGCCGACGCCTTGGCCTTATAGCCTTCTGAGGCGAACATGGATTCACCATTCGGCGCCTTGAAACGGAAACGGAACTCGCCAGCCTTGTCCTTGTAAACTTCGAATTTATACATCGATTTTTCTCCCGGAATCAGGATGTTGTCCTATCTACAGGTGCAGCCTAGAACAAAAGACGCAACTATTCCATCGGGATATTTTTGCGCGTTACAACCAGCACAAGCGAGGCCTCTCGCAGGGCGGAATGCGCCCGAAGTCGAACTCCCTCAGGCTTGAAGATCGAGAAGACCGACGAGAACTTGTTGATCAGGTATGGCGCGAGGAGTTGTCCTGTTGGAAGGGTGTGCCTGCGGCGTCAATGGGGCTCCGGCCGCTTCGGTCTTCGACCAATCGCGGGCCTCCCGAAGCGAGCGATAGCACAGCAGCATCGATATGACGACGGCCACGGCGACGCGTGCGATCAGCGTATCGGCAAAGTCTATCGAGTTCACCAGAGCCTCCCTCACAGCGCGGCGACCTTAAAATCCGTCCATAAACCGAGTGTAATCTCTGCGTGTATAATGGAATATGTACGCAAAGATTACACGTCGATGCAACTGGCGGAGGCTGGCGGCGGACGAGGAACGTGTAATCGGACGATCACTTTACGGCGGCGAGAAAGTCTCCGGCGCCTGTCTCGAACTGCAGCTTGGCGAGCTTGGCATATATGCCGCCGTCTCGAATAAGGGTTTGATGTGTTCCCTCTTCGACGACGCGACCCTGATCCATCACGAGGATCCGGTCGGCCTTCAGCACGGTCGCGAGGCGATGGGCGATGACGAGGGTCGTGCGGCCGGTCATGAGCCCATCGAGGGCCTTTTGCACAAGGGTTTCACTTTCGGCGTCCAGCGCTGACGTCGCCTCGTCGAGGAGCAACACCGGTGCGTTCTTCAGGATCGCACGGGCGATGGCGATACGCTGGCGCTGGCCGCCCGACAGGGTGATGCCGCGCTCGCCTGCCTGTGTGTCGTATCCCTTGTCCAGGCGAGCAATGAATTCGTCGGCCTGCGCGGCGATTGCGGCGGCACGGACCTCTTCGCGGGTCGCCTCGGGGCGGCCGAAGGCGATGTTGTCGTGAATGGAGGCCGCAAAGATCGTGACATCCTGCGGCACGATCGCGAGGCGCTTGCGCAGCTCGTGGGGATCGGTGCTGTGTGCATCGACGCCGTCGATCATCACCGCGCCCTGCTGCGGATCATAAAAGCGGAGCAGCAGCGAGAAGACCGTGCTCTTGCCGGCCCCGGAGGGGCCAACGATCGCCACGGTCTCGCCGGGGGAGACATCGAAGCTCAGGCCATGCAGAGCGGATCGTTCGGGACGCGAGGGATAGGCAAAGTGTACGTCGGTGAACAGGACACGACCTTGCGCCGGAGCGGGCAGAGCAACCGGCGTGGTGGGCGCTGCAATCGGGGAGACTTCATCGAGCAGTTCCGTCAGCCTCTCGGCCGCACCAGCGGCTTGTGAAAGTTCGCCCCAAACTTCGGAGAGAGCGCCGAGAGAGCCGGCGGCGATGACGGCGTAGAGAAGGAACTGGCCGAGCGTGCCCGGTGAAAGCGTGCCGGCCAGGACGTTGTGGGCTCCAACCCAGAGAACGGCGACGACGCTGCCGAAGATAAGGGTGATGGCGATGCCCGTCAGCAGGGCGCGCGAGCGAATTGCGGCGCGGGCAGCGCCATAGGCGGTTTCGACGGCCGTCCCATAACGCGAGGCGGCGGCGTCCTCGCCGCCAAAGGCCTGGACGGTGCGGCTGGCGGCAATCGTTTCGTTGGCGAAAGCAGATGCGTCCGCCAGCGTATCCTGGGCTGAGCGCGAGCGCTTTCGGACAGAGCGACCGAAGCCGACGAGCGGAAAGACGATCAACGGAATCGCACCGATCACCAGGCTGGACAACTTTGGCGAGGTCACGATCATCATGCCCATTGCACCGAGGCAGAGAATGAGGTTGCGCAAGGCGACGGAGGCGGTCGCGCCTACCGCCGACTTGATCTGCGTCGTGTCCGCTGTGAGGCGTGAGACGATCTCGCCCGACTGGTTGACGTCGAAGAAGGCAGGCGACAGCCGTGTCACGTGGCTGAAAACATCGCGGCGAAGGTCGGAGACCACACGTTCGCCGAGCGTGATAACGAAGTAGTAGCGAAGGGCGCTGGCAATCGCGAGCACGATCGCCATGATCATCAGCATGACAAAATAGCTGTTGATGAAGCTGCCGTCGGCCTGTGTGAAGCCATGGTCGATCATGCGGCGGACGGCGAGGGGCAGCGTGAGCGAGGTGACGGCGGCAAGCGCAAGTGAAGCGAGGGCGCCGGCGACCATGCCGCGGTAGCGCGCGACATAGGGCGTCAGCCGGCCGAGCGGCTTCAGCGATCTCGACTTCTTTTCTCCTGCTTGCCCTGGGTATGCCAATTCGTCTCCGATCGCCTACAACACCGCTCGTCCGCGGCTGATGGCTCTTGTTATCCTGCCGCCCTTCATGTATAGGCAGCCCATCCTAATGGGAAGCCGTAGCCTTTGCGTCTGCGGCTTCATTTATTCAATCGGTCCTCTTGTCGCAACGAGTATGCGCCAAATTGGACGTTGCATGGCAGGAAGATTGTTATGAAGGCAGATATCCATCCCGACTATCACACGATCAAGGTAGTCATGACCGACGGCACCGAATACGAAACCCGCTCGACCTGGGGTTCTGAAGGCGCAGTCATGAACCTCGAAATCGACTCCAAGTCGCATCCGGCATGGACTGGTGGTAACCAGCAGCTCATGGACCGTGGCGGCCGCGTTTCCAAGTTCAACAAGCGTTTCGGCGGCCTCGGCCTCTAATCGCTGCCACTTGGTGGAATTTGAAAGAGCCCCGCTTCGGCGGGGTTTTTTGTGGAACTATGTGGCAAATGCCACCCAGCGGATTTCGAACATCCGCCAAGGCAGGTTTGCGCGCCAATTGCGGTCATGCGGCGATAGAAGGCAAATTCTAAACCCCAGCAAACTTACGCGGCAGATGACACTCCCGTGTCTTTTTCCGACAGGTGGTCGTCGCGGGCAACCAGGTTGCGGCGGGTCAACGATCCGTGTCCCCAATCGCGCAAGCCGAGCAGGATCGGTGCCAACGTCCGGCCCTCTTCGCTGATCGAATACTCTACCTTGGGCGGGAATGACGGCGAAGACCTTGCGCTCGACAAGGCCATCCTCTTCGAGCTCCCTGAGCTGCTTGATCAGAAGGCGCTGAGAGCAGTCGCCAAGCTCTCTTTTCAACGCGTTGGTTCGCAAGGTGCCCTTGAGCAGATGGTAGAGGATCATGCCTTTCCATTTGCCGCTGATAAGATTGAGTGCCGCCTGCATCGTGCAGCCGGGTACCTCGTCGTCGTTCCTGTCTTTGTTCATTCAAAACTTTGCGGCTCCTGCTGGACTCGTGAAGCGGCATCCATCCTGGCGGTGAGGATTACCAGCGTTGGCGGTAATATGCCCGGTGACCGTAGAATATTGGCGACGTTCGAACCGGGACCGGATTTTCCGCTGAGGAAACCGGAGGTGAGAATGAGGCGGTCGGGACGTGCGCCCGTGAGAAGCCCTTCGGCGGCACGCGATGTTCGGGAGCTCGTTGCGACAATTGTTTACAGGACGTTTCAACGCTGCCATGTAGCACGGCGTCGGCAAGATTGGTTCCCTTTTCCACCAGCAGCACGTCAAATCCGCTTGCTGGTTGTGGGCACAACAAAAAACGGCTGCACGGATGCAGCCGTTTTCATGAAATCCGACCCAGGCGTTTCAGTTGTTGCCGAAGGCCGTTTGCAGCAGGCTCAGTTGAGCCTGAACGCTGTTCTGGTTATCGGGAACGATCGGGGCCTCGGCCGGGCGATAGATTTCGCGATCGAGCAGGGCAACGCGGTTCTGCAGGCGCAACGAGCGTTCGATCAGGTCGCGGAAGGATTCCGGCAGATCGCCCCAGCCCGGTGCGTTGCGATCGACGTTAAAGCCGTCGAGGCGAACCTTGTTCTTCTCCGCCAGAACCTGATCGCGCGACATCTCGCCATTGTTGACGGCTCGCTGCAGCAGCAGCCAGGAGGCCATCTGCATGAGGCGGGTGGTCAGGCGCATCGATTCTGCAGCATAAAGAACGGACGCCATGCGTGGCAGAACCTTCGAGGCTGCGCGGCCCTGGCCATCGAGGTAGGCGGCGGTTTCTTCAACCAGCGACATGCCTTCCGAATACAGTGCCTTGAACTGCGAGGATGCGGCAGCGCGACCTGCAAAACTGATTGTGTTCAATCCAAGCTCTGACATTTAAACAGTCCCTGTTGCACGCATCTACTTATGGTCAGGTAACATCAGCCGAAGGGAAAAGGGTTCTCCGGCCGCTCTTTATGCTTTTAAGATGGTAGCTTTAGCCGAATTGCGCAAGGCGTTTCTTAAGAAAGGGTTAACTTCCACAGTTTCATGGAAATGGTCCCCAGCGCAATAAAAAAGAAGAGCCGCAAAAGCGGCTCTCAAGGTAAAACAGGGAGAAAAATCAGACCAATTCACCGCATGGAAAACTGTCTGAGATCCAGAGAAGATCTGGATGAGTACAGTAATACCTTATAAGGCTTAATAGCCGCTTAAACCTGTCCCGGATTAACACTTTTCAAGCGCCAGTTTGCTGTAATAGCCCGCTGGCGAATTACGAGCGGAAGAGGCTTTCTGCCGCCGATCTTGTCGATGTCTTGCTGGTGGCCTCTGCTTCGATTCTCACGATCTCGGCTTTGAGCAGCTCGACGCGCGCTCGCAACTCGTCGACCGATAGGGTGGAGAGGTCGCAACCAATCTCGTGCGCAACCTTCTTCTGCGGCCGGCCTTCGTCGATAAAGCTCATCTGTAATCCTCCCTTGTCTGCCTCAGCTATATTTTAGGGCAGGATCGCCAGTTTCGGGAGTCTTGCTAGGTCCGGGGTTGGCAAGCGACATACTTTCGGGTGTCAGCGTTTGCGATGTGGCCGTCGGGATGGTCGTGTAGGCGTCGCGGTCGCCGACCGGAACGGCGGCACGCATGCGGCTGCGAATGATGGCATAGGCGGTGATCAGAACATGGGCGACCGCCGTCACCAGGAAGAGGGCGTGCGGGTTGATCATCGACATGACCGGGCCGCCGATGGTCGGGCCGATGATGGTGCCGATGCCGTAGAGGAGCAGCAATCCGCCTGATACCTTCACGAAGTCCTCGGCGGAAGCATAGTCGTTGGCATGTGCAACGGCGATGGGATAAAGCGTGTTGGCGACGGCGCCGTAGAGCACCACCAGACCGATGATGAAGTAGGGCGAGGAGGGCTGCAGGATCGCCAGCAGCAGCCCAGCGAGAGCAGCAATGGCAGACATTGCCGCAAGTACGTGGCGGCGGTCGATGCGATCGGAGAGGCGACCTGCCGGCAACTGCATCAGGGCACCGGCGAAAATGGTGGCGCTCATCATGATGGCGATGCTGGTATCGGAAAGGCCGGAGCCTGCGCCGAAGACCGCGCCCAGCGTACCATAGGCACCGTTGGCGATGCCGACGAGGAGAATGCCAAGGCAGGAGACGGGGGAGTTGCGGTAGAGGGCCGGCAGATCGAGCTTCACGGCCTTCAGCGGCTGCGGCGAAGCGGCGGTGGAGAGCGTCGTCGGAAGCATCGCGATGCAGTAGAAGATGCCGCAGATCATGAACAGGACAGGCGTGCGTACATCCTCCAGCGGGATCATCATCTGGCCCGCCACGACGCCGAAGAGCGTGATGGCGATATAGAGCGAGAAGATCGCGCCGCGGCTCTCGTTGGTGGCGCGCTCGTTCAGCCAGCTCTCGATGATCATCGACGTGCCGGCGGTCGCAAAGCCGGTGACGGCGCGCAACAGCACCCACCAGACCGGGTGGATGATGATGCCGCTGACGAGCGAGATAATTGCGATAATGGCAATGAAACCCGAAAAGGCGCGGACGTGGCCGACACGGCGCACCAGCTTCGGCGCGACGAGGCAGCCGATGACGAAGCCGGCTGCCCAGGACGTGCCGAGCAGGCCGAGAGTCGTCGTCGCATAGCCTTCCAGGTTGCCGCGCACAGGAAGCAGGATGCCCTGCAACCCGTTGCCCATGAAGAGAAAGAGCGTCCCGAAGAGAAGCGAGGCGACGGACAGCAGATTTCTTTTCATATAACCAGACTCTACGCGTTGAATGTCAAAGGTCATGTGGCGACACGCAGTGTCGCCCAGCCTCGAGAAGATTGATTGTGCCCCCAAATGCCGTTACGGCATGAATAAATGCAGTCGTGACGCGAAAAAATGTCCGTCCTGTGACATTCAGAAAAGATGGAAAAATAAAGACATGACGAAGCTGATCGCGCTGCTGCTCATCCTGGCGATGGCGATTCAGCTGATCAAGCCGCTGGGTGTTCCCGGGCTGCGACGACGCATGGATTTCTGGAAGATCGCGTTGATTGCCTTCGCCATTTGGGCGGTGGCGCTGATCGGGCGCGATCTTTTCGTCTAATACGAGACTTCGCCGCGCATGGCGGGCGTGCAGCTGCCCGAGATCGTCACGTCTGTAACAATGCCGTTCTTCTTGATGACATCGATACCGATGCTGCTGCGGCGTCCCATCTCGACGCCTTGCTCTATGGTCAGCGAAACGTTCATGTTCGCATCCGGCTCGAGCGAAACGAGATAGGCGCCAAGTGCCGCCGAGGCGCTGCCGGTCGCCGGATCCTCCGGCACGTTATCGAGCGGCGCAAACATTCGTGCGCGGATCGTCCATGGTTCTTCTTGAGAGCGAACGTAGACGAACAGCGAGAAGTCGTGGTTGCCTTCGGCCGTCTGTCTGGCTGCATCCTGAAAATATGCAAGGTTTGGGCGGGCACGGCCGAGGGCGGCAAGATCTGCAAGTTCGGCAACGACGAAGCTCAGACCTACCGATGCGAGAACCGGTCGATGCTTTGCTAAGCGGATTTCTTGTGGCTCGATCGCGATGCAGCGGGCAACTGTCTGCTCAGGTATCGCGTTGCCGATGGCGAGCCGCTTCGGTGCGCGAATGGATGCCGACAGCACCTCATTGCCGCTGCGTTTCAAATCGACTTCGACGAGGCCGGCCTTCTCTTCGAAGCGCAGGCTATCGCCGACCGGTCGCCCGAAGACCTGACCCTGCTGGCCGAGCACATAGGCTGTTCCGACGTTCGGATGGCCTGCAAAGGGAACCTCCATGGTGGGCGTGAAGATGCGGACACGGGCGGTGTTTGCCGGATCTTCCGGCGGCAGCACGAAGGTCACCTCCGAATAGCCGAACTCGGCGGCGATGTTCTGCATGTCAGTATCGGCAAGCCCGCGTGCATCCGCCATCACAGCTAGCGGGTTGCCCTCGAAGCGGGTGGAGGTGAAGACATCGACGGTCGTGAAGGCAACGGTTTTCATTGTGGCTCCAAACTGGCTGATGCCACGATCTCTACCGACGATCCGCCGGCTGAAGAAGCGGAAAACTTGTCGCGGTTACAATGGAAAAAACCGGCCGCCTTGGCGACCGGTCTCTTCTGTTTCATCAGTCGAGAAGAGGCTTACGCGGCCTGCTCAAGGTCCTTCTTCCAGCTGCCCTTGGCGGCGAGGCTGTTCATTTCGGCGCGATGGGCAAAGGCGCGCTGGCCGGCGGCGACGTTTTCCGGCTTGCCGCCCCAGGCTTTCAGAGCCGTATCCTGCAGCGCGCGGCCGTAGGAGAAGGTGACAGCCCACGGCAGGTCGTAGCCGGAGTTGATTGCGGAAAGATGCGCCGTCGCTTCTTCGCTGGACTGGCCGCCGGAGAGGAAGGCAATGCCAGGGACGGCGGACGGAACGGTGCGCTTCAGCACCTCGACCGTGCGCTCGGCGACCTCGGCTACCGATGCCTTGCGAGCGTTCTTGCCATCAATGACCATGTTCGGCTTCAGGATCATGCCTTCGAGGCTGACGCGGGCGTCGGCCAGCTCTTCGAAGACAGTGCGCAGTGTCCACTCGGTGACTTCGGCGCAGCGATCAATGTTATGGTCGCCCGGCTTGCCGTCCATCAGGCATTCCGGCTCGACGATCGGCACGATGTTGGCCTGCTGGCACAGTGCTGCGTAGCGGGCGAGCGCGTGGGCATTGGCCTTCATGGAGCCCCAAGTCGGAAGCGTGGAGGAGATTGCGATCACGCCGCGCCACTTGGCGAAGCGGGCGCCTGCTTCATGGTACTTCGCCAGGCGGTCCGCCAGGCCGTCGAGGCCTTCGGTGATGGTTTCGCCCGGATAAGCCGCCATCGCCTTTGCGCCAATATCGACCTTGATGCCAGGAATGCTGTCAGCCGCGCGGATGATATCGACGAAGGGCGTGCCGTCTGCTGCCTTCTGGTGGAGGGTCTCTTCGTAGAGGATCACGCCGGAAATATACTGACGCATCGCGTCGTCCGTGCGGAACAGCATTTCGCGGTAGTCGCGACGGCTCGTTTCCGTCGATTCAAGTCCGATCGTATCGAACCGCTTACCGATCGTGGCTGTCGATTCATCTGCTGCAAGCAGCCCGCGGCCGCCAGCTACCATACGCACGGCAATGTCTTCCAAACGTTCGCTCATATCGTTCTCTCCACAGCAAAAAAATCGTCAACCAATAGATATAGGTCGCGGATAACAGAAGTTTATGGGTGGGAAAACGGCGGCAAAATTGTTTGAAACGTTTGAATTTTTTTTAATCGTTTGAAAGTTTGGGCTTTTGTATTCGTTGTGAGCAAAAGACCACGACGCTTTCGCGCCGCGGTCTATCTACATGTAAAATTTGTTAAATCTGCTTGTGCCGATTACTTGGCTTTGGCCAGGACGGCAACGCCGGGAAGTACTTTGCCCTCCATCCATTCGAGGAAGGCGCCGCCTGCAGTCGACACATAGCTGAAATCGTCGGCAACGCCGGCATGGTTCAGAGCCGAGACCGTGTCGCCGCCCCCGGCAACCGAGGTAAGCTTGCCGGCCTTGGTGCGCTCGGCCGCATATTTCGCTGCTGCAACTGTTGCCTTGTCGAACGGTTTGATTTCGAAAGCGCCGAGCGGGCCGTTCCAGACAAGCGTATTAGCGCGCTCGATCCAGGCCTTGATCGCCTCGATCGATTTTGGGCCGACGTCAAGCACCATCGCATCACTGGGGATTGCATCGATCGCGACCGTTTCATTGGCGGCGTTTGCCTTGAATTCGCGGGCAACGACGCCGTCTTCGGGAAGAATGATGGCGCAGCCGGCCGTGGCCGCTTCGATCATGATCTGCTTTGCGGTCTCTGCCAAATCATGCTCGCAGAGCGACTTGCCGACATTGGTGCCACGCGCGGCAATGAAGGTGTTCGCCATGCCGCCACCAATGACCAGTGCATCGACCTTCTTGACGAGGTTCATCAAGAGGTCGATCTTGGTCGAGACCTTGGCACCACCGACGATGGCGACGACGGGGCGGGCCGGGTTGCCGAGACCGCTTTCCAGCGCCTCAAGCTCGGCCTGCATCGTGCGGCCGGCATGGGCAGGAAGGTGATGCGCGAGACCTTCCGTCGAGGCATGCGCGCGGTGGGCGGCGGAGAACGCATCGTTGACGTAGATATCCCCATTTGCCGCAAGCGCCTTCACGAAGTCCGGGTCGTTCTTTTCCTCGCCCTTGTGGAAGCGGGTGTTCTCGAGAAGCAGGATGTCGCCGTCCTTCATCGATGCGACCGCGGCCGCCGCTGCATCGCCGATGACGTCGCTTGCGGTGGACACGGGGTGATCAAGCACCTCTTCGACCGACGGAGCGATCAGCGACAGCGAGAGGTCCGGCGACGGGCCGTCCTTGGGGCGACCGAAATGCGCGAGCAGGATGACCTTGGCGCCCTTCTGCGAGAGTTCCAAGATCGTCGGGGCAACGCGCTCGATGCGCGTGGTGTCGGTCACTTTGCCGTCTTTGACCGGAACATTGAGGTCAACGCGAACGAGGATACGCTTGCCGGCAATGTCGTTGAGGTCGTCGAGGGTCTTGAAGGAAGGCATGGAAAAGTCCGTTCGTTATTGCCCAAAGATGCGGGGACCATAGCAAGGATGACCGCAGACGCAAGGCGGTCATTGCGGGTTTTCATCGGCCCTGGCTGACGTCGCAGCGGCGGCTGCTTCCCGGTTCCTGCGACCCTTGAGACGGTCGCGGATACGGTCGATGATGTCGTGGAGATTGAGGAAGATCGGCAAGGCGGTGGCAGGCTCCAGAGCCTCGAGCGACATGCCGACCGAGGTAATGTGATCCTGGTCGTCGAGGTCGCGGACGATGAGGATGATGGAGCCGAGGCGCACCCTGTCGGCATAGTCGGCTTTGCCGCCCAGACGGTGTTTCATCAGCTCGGCGATCGTCAGGCCCTTCTCGGATTCGTTCAGCAGGCCTGGGCCATAGGCGGCGTCGAGATCGGCGGCCGGCCGGGCCGGAGACAGCGCGAAGGCGCCGAAGAAATCGGCATCGTCCTCCTCGACCGGCGCGCGGCTGGCAAAGAGCTTGTCGAGAAGCCGCGAATAGGAAGGAACGACGAAGAGATAGACGAGATCATTCTCGCGCAACCGGCCGGCATATTGGTAGCGCATTGACTTGCCGTCGCGGATGACGAGCGACGGCGTTGCCCAGCGCGGGATGCGCTCGCCGCGCAGCACCGGGCTGTCCTTGACGACGCGGTAGGATAGAAGCTCGTGGTTTGCTGCGCCAGGCAGATCGACTTCCACCTTGTCGACGGCGCCCATGCGCGGTGGAATGATGAGCCCAAGCTTCTTGGCGACCGGCTTGATGGTCCAGCCCTGCACCAGAAGCGAGACGAGCACGATGATGAAGGCGGTATTGAAATAGACCGGACCATTCTCCAGGCCGCCGAGAATAGGCATGATGGCGAGCAGGATCGAAACAGCACCGCGCAGACCGACCCACGCGACAAAGCCGATCTCCTGCTGCGTGTAGTCGAAAGGCAGCAGCGAGAGCCAGATGGCGAGCGGGCGCGCGATGAAGATCAGGAACAGGGCGAGCAGCACGGCGGGGATGGCGATCGCCGGAAACTGCGACGGGGTCGCCAGCAGGCCAAGGACGAGGAACATGATGATCTGGGCAAGCCAGGTCATGCCATCCTGGAAGCGCTTGATGGAGGCATAGCCCTGCAGCTTGCGATTGCCCGCGTAGATGCCGGCGACATAGACAGCGAGGAAGCCGCTACCGCCGACCGCGCCGGTAGCCGAGAAGACCAGCAGCGCCAGGGCCAGCACGAAGATCGGGGTCAGGCCACGATCGGTTTCCAGCTGGCTGACGATTAGCGAGATCATCATGCCGCCGAGCAGGCCGAGAATCACGCCGAGGCCCATTTGCTGCACGAACATGGCGAGCATGCCGATGTTGATGCCGTGGTAGCGTTCGCCGCTGGCCAGAATCTCGACGAGGGCGATGGTCAGGAAGATCGCCATCGGGTCGTTGGTTCCGGATTCCACTTCCAGCGTCGAGCGGACCTTGTCGCGAATGTTGATGCCGCCGATGCGCAGCAAGAAGAAGACGGCGGCTGCATCGGTCGAGGCGACGATGGAGCCAAGCAGCAGGCCCTCTAGCCAAGTGAAATTCAGCAGCCACATGGCTGCGACGCCAATGAGTGCCGCCGTCATCAGGACGCCGACCGAGGCGAGCGTCAGAGAGGGCACCGCGGCAAGCTTAAAAGCTTGCACCGGCGTTCCGAAGCCGGAGTCGAACAAGATGACAGCAAGCGCGATGGAGCCGAGGATATAGGCGAGATAATTGTTGGTGAACTCGATGCCGAGACCATCCGTTCCCGCAAGCAGGCCGATCGCCAGAAAGAGCAGCAGCAGGGGAGCGCCGAAGCGGAAGGCGAGCAGGCTGGAGAATGCGGCCAGAAGCACGAGCGTCGTCGATACCAGTACGACGATGTAGAACGCTTCCATGCCTGTCCCCTTACCCACAATTCAATGCAGACCGCCCCCGGTCCCGCAGCCCATTTCTGATCGCCCTTTCGTGGTCACTCAAGCCCGCTATGAGTAAACGGCAAAACAAGCAGGATGGGTAGACCTTGCGGTCAAACCCGTGCTGTTTTGCGGCTTCATGCTGCTGTTTTGGCGTGCCGGACGGCAAAGCCGGATGAGCGCTCGCGAAGGAGCTATGAATCGAGTGTATGAGCAAATCGGGCGATAGCAGGGCAGAAGCCGCGCTCTAGCGCTTTTCCTCGCAATCAGTGATGGCCACAAGAGCCGCGCCGGGCTTCAGCAGGCGCGCTTCTAGAGCGCTCGCTTATCTGATCGCTACGGCTCAGGCGTCGTCGCCCTCATCGTCCCGGTCTTCGGCGATGTCGGAAATCGGGACCAGAAAGACGACAAATTCATCGTCGATGGTGCGCTCCGGATCGTCGTCGAACTCGTAGGCGTGTTCGACTTCGCTTGCCTCTTCGGCAGTCGCCTTGCGCAGCGTGAGCATGGTGGCCCCATCCCAAACCGGCTTGCCCTGCGATTGCAGGACCGTCAGGTCCTCGCGAAAATCCTCGGCCTCGAAGAAATTCTTGGCATCATCGGCATTCTCGGAGCGAAAACTTGCGATCGCTTGTCCGCCGATCTCGATCGTAAAGTAGTCCATCAAATTCTCTTTCGCTTCTGTGCAGTCTGCCTTCGATGGACAGTACGGTGATCGGCCGGGCCGCGCCAGTCCTATCGTTCTCAGGGAGCGGATTATCGAGGCCCCATGACGCGTGTGGACGCCATCAGCGGCTGCCCTTCGGCGATCTGCTTCGAACTGCGCCCGCCAACGACGCTCAAGCTCAACACGCTCGCGACCATAAGGAAAACGATGATCGTCATGAGAATTTTCATGGGTAAATCCGCCAGCCATTCATCCGGCATTTTCTTGTGGCTATGACGCTAGTCAGTTTGGCGCCAAAAGAAAAGCGGCCCGGTTACCCGAGCCGCTTTCGACGATTTATCTCGCGATGCTTTTAGATGAGCTTTGCGAAAGCAACGGCGGTGTCGGACATGCGGCTGGAGAAGCCCCACTCGTTGTCGTACCAGGACAGGACACGCACGAAGTTGCCTTCCATGACCTTCGTCTGATCAGTTGCGAAGATCGAGGAGTGGCTGTCGTGGTTGAAGTCGCGGGAAACGAGCGGCTCGTCGGTGTAGCCGAGGATGCCCTTGAGCTTGCCGTTTGCTGCAGCCTTGATCGCTTCGTTGATTTCGCCGACGGTCGTTGCCTTCTTGGCGACGAACTTGAAGTCGACGACCGAGACGTTCGGGGTCGGAACGCGGATCGAGGTGCCGTCGAGCTTGCCCTTCAGATGCGGCAGGACGAGGCCAACGGCCTTCGCAGCGCCCGTCGACGTCGGGATCATCGACAAAGCCGCAGCGCGGGCGCGATAAAGATCCTTGTGCATCGTGTCGAGCGTCGGCTGGTCGCCGGTGTAGGAGTGGATGGTGGTCATGAAGCCGTGGTCGATGCCGACAGCGTCATCGAGAACCTTCACGACCGGCACGAGGCAATTCGTCGTGCAGGACGCGTTGGAGATGACCAGGTGGTCCTTGGTCAGCTGGTCGTGGTTGACGCCGAAAACGACGGTCAGGTCGGCACCGTCGGCAGGAGCCGAGACGATGACGCGCTTGGCGCCGGCCGCCAGATGGAGGGCCGCCTTGTCGCGAGCGGTAAAGATGCCGGTGCACTCCATCGCGATGTCGACGCCGAGTTCCTTGTGCGGCAGCGTTGCCGGGTCCTTGATCGCCGTCACCTTTATCGGCTTGCCACCGCCTACAGTGATCGTGTCGCCCTCAACCTTTACCTCGGCCGGGAACTTGCCGTGGATTGAATCGTAGCGCAGCAGGTGGGCGTTGGTCTCGACCGGGCCGAGGTCGTTGATGGCAACGACTTCGATGTCGGTGCGGCCGGACTCAACGATAGCGCGGAGAACGTTACGGCCGATGCGGCCGAAGCCGTTGATGGCAACCTTTACAGTCATGTGCATTCACTCCCTAGAGATGGGGCTTGCGGATTGAGATGGAGAGCGCCTGAGCGCTCCCTATAGCGCTCAGGCGCATATGACGCGCGATGGACGCTATAGTACTTGGAAACTGCGCATAATCCTTTCTTCAAATCGGAGCCGATTTGAAGGGTTATGCGCTGAGTTTTGCTTCTGCGGCAGCGACCACGGCGTCCGCGGTGATGCCGAAATGCTTGAAGACGTCCTTGGCCGGGCCGGACGCGCCGAAGCCCTTCATGCCGACGAAAGTGCCTTCCGGCCCGATGAAGGCATCCCAGCCTTCGCGGACGGCAGCTTCGACGGCGATCTTGACCGGCGAGTTGCCGATGACTTCCTTGCGGTAAGCGTCCGGCTGCTCGAAGAATAGTTCCGTGCAGGGGACTGAGACGACACGGACGCTGACGCCCTTGGCTTCGAGCGTTGCACGGGCGGCAACGGCGAGCTCAACCTCGGAGCCCGAAGCGAAGATCGTCACCTTTGCGTCGGCCTTGCCGGCGAGCGTGTAGGCGCCCAGTTCGCAAAGATTCTTCTCGCTGTACTCGGTGCGCACCGTCGTCAGGTTCTGGCGGGTGAGTGCGAGTGCGGACGGATGGTTCTTCGCCTTGATGGCAATCTGCCAGCACTCGGCCGTTTCGGTGGCGTCGGCCGGGCGGAAGACCTGCAGGTTCGGAACTGCGCGCAGGCCGGCGATCTGTTCGACCGGCTGGTGGGTCGGGCCGTCTTCGCCGACGCCGATCGAGTCATGCGTCAGGACGTGTACCACGCGGATGCCCATGAGAGCTGCCAGACGGATCGGGGGGCGGCAATAGTCCGAGAAGATCAGGAAACCGCCACCATAAGGAATAAGACCGCCATGCAGCGCGATGCCGTTCATGGCCGAAGCCATGCCGTGCTCGCGGATGCCCCAGTGCATGTAGCGACCGGCAAAATCCGTCGGCGTGATCGAATGCATCTGGCTGGTCTTGGTGTTGTTGGACGGCGTCAGGTCGGCCGAGCCGCCAAGCGTTTCCGGCAGGAGGCCGTTGATGACCTCAAGCGCGTCTTCCGAAGCCTTGCGGGTGGCGATCGTCGGCTTGGTTTCGACGAGCTTCTTCTTGTAGGCGCTGATCGCGGCATCGAAGCCTTCCGGCAGGTTGCCGGCGAAGCGGCGGCTGAACTCAGCCTTGTGCGCGGACTTGGCGAGCCCGTCTTCCCACGACTTGACGAGGTCAACAGAACGGCTGCCGGCAGTGCGCCATGCATCGAGAACGTCGGAGGGAACGACGAAGGGCTCGTATTCCCAGTTCAGCGCCTTGCGGGTGGCTGCGATTTCTTCGGCGCCGAGCGGGTTGCCGTGGACCTTGTGGGTGCCCTGTTTGTTCGGGGCGCCGAAGCCGATGATCGTCTTGCAGGCGATGAAGGTCGGACGGTCGGACTTGTGGGCGGCTTCGATGGCAGCGGCGATGGCAGCCTGGTCGTGACCGTCGACCTCGATCGTGTTCCAGTGGACGGCCTTGAACCGGGCAATCTGGTCGGTCGAGTCCGACAGCGAGACGGCGCCGTCGATGGTGATCGAGTTATTATCCCAGAAGAGAACGAGCTTGTTCAGCTTCAGGTGGCCGGCGAGCGCGATCGCTTCATGGCTGATGCCTTCCATCAGGCAGCCGTCACCGCAGATGGCGTAGGTGTAATGGTCCTGAAGCTCAGAGCCGAATTCATCGCGTAGCTTGCGCTCGGCGATCGCCATGCCAACGGCGTTTGCAATGCCCTGGCCGAGCGGGCCGGTGGTCGTTTCGATGCCGGTCGCGTGGCCGTATTCCGGATGGCCGGCGGTCTTGGAGCCAATCTGACGGAACTGCTTCAGGTCCTCGATCGTCATGTCGGGGTAGCCGGTCAAATAGAGCAGCGAGTACAGCAGCATCGAGCCGTGGCCGGCCGACAGTACGAAGCGGTCACGGTTCGGCCAATGCGGCTTCTTCGGGTCAAACCGCAGATACTTGGTAAACAGAATCGTCGCCACGTCGGCCATGCCCATCGGCATGCCGGGATGCCCGGAATTGGCCTTTTCGACTGCATCCATGGCGAGGAAACGGATTGCATTTGCCATCCGGTCGTTTTGTTCAGGGGAGGTCATGGCTATTCCACGGGTTCCGTTGTCGGGGGATGGCCTCAAGCCTGTGGAGACCATCAATGAGAGCGGGTGACACATAGCAGTTGGAACGGCCAAGTCAACAAATGGAAGGCGCCCCAAAGGCCTCTCCAATCGATTTTAGACATTTGACCATCAGTTTTTACAAAAGTTGAACGGTGCCGCTGCCGGTAGTTTGATTTTCGTCATCCACAGAATAGGTCGGCAGCCGCGGCGCCGGCTTTATTGACGCACCGTTGGCGAGGTGCGTATCCTTTTGGAAATACTGGATCGGTCTCGGGCGCCGATTCGCGGGTCTTGTGCGGGGAACCGGAAGAGACATGACGCCTACAGGCAAAATCATGGAAGCAGCACTTAACGAGCTGCGGCAAGCAATCTCGGGGCTCGAGAACGCAGTTGAGATGCGTATCGAGCACCAACGAGAGCAAGGCGAGATCGAAGGCGAGGTTCGCCGTATTCATGCCGATCGCTCGAAGCTTGCCCAGGAGCTGGATCAGGCCGAGTTCCGCGCGAACCGGCTCGAGGAAGTCAATCGCGAGGTCTCGCGGCGGTTGGTAACGGCCATGGAGACGATCCGCGCGGTTCTGGACCGATAGAAAGGCGCGGCACATGGCGCAGGTAACTGTAACGATCGACGGCAAGGCCTATCGCATGGCCTGCGAGGAAGGGCAGGAAGATCACCTGACAGACCTCGCGACGCGCTTCGACAACTACGTCGGCCATCTCAAGGGCCAGTTCGGCGAAATCGGCGACCTTCGCATTACCGTGATGGCAGGCATCATGGTCATGGACGAAATTTCGGAGCTGAACCGCCGCGTCGCGGATCTCGAATCCGAACTGGGCACCCTGCGCAATACCAGCGACACTGTGTTGGCGGCGAATGCCCGCACTGAAGAGAGTCTTGCAGCGGCGCTTGGAGAGGTGACGAGCCGTATCCGCGGCATTACCGACAAGCTGAACGGCAGGGCGCCCGCCGAGCTCAATTAAATAAGGGCGGCCTCCCAGGCCCTCTGGCGCGCCGCGGAATTCGGCCTTATATATCGGAATGCGGTCTGCGCCTCTCGACAGGAACCACAATCCCTGGGGCCATACTCGATCCAAAGGGAGCTGTCCCTGACCAGGCTCGTGGGCCTGGACACACGGTGCCCACCTACGTTTGTAGGCGCCCAGGATCGTAAACATCCATCGGTTGCCGTGGATCGCACTTTGCTTTCTACCCCCTTTCGTGCTGTGCTGCTGGCGCAACGCAGATGTGACGGACACTTCACTTGCTTGCAGCGATCCGAATGCTAATTTCCGGAATTATATCGATTTAGTTTCCAGGAGATTTCAGATGCAGCTTGGCATGGTGGGTTTGGGCCGCATGGGCAACTACATGGTCCAGCGATTGTTGCGCGATGGCCATGAATGCGTCGTCTACGACGCCAAGCCGGAAAGCGTTGCCGATCTCGTCGGCAAGGGGGCCGTCGGCAGTGCCTCGCTTGAAGAGTTCGTCTCGAAGCTGTCGCGGCCACGCGCTGTCTGGCTGATGTTGCCGGCAGCCATCACCGATAAGGTCATTGCCCAGCTTCTGCCGCTGCTGCACGACGATGATATCATCATCGACGGCGGCAACTCATACTATCATGACGATATCCGGCGTGGTGCCGAACTGATCACCAAGGGCATCCACTATGTTGATGTTGGTACCAGTGGCGGTGTCTTCGGCCTGGAACGTGGCTATTGCCTGATGATCGGTGGCGAGAAAGGGATCGTCCAGTCTCTGTCGCCGATCTTTGCGTCTCTGGCGCCGGGGCAGGGGGACATCGCTCCTTCCGCGGGTCGTAGTGCGCATCCAGATAGCACTGCGGAGCAGGGCTATCTTCATTGCGGTCCGCACGGCGCCGGGCACTTCGTCAAGATGGTGCACAATGGCATCGAGTATGGCCTAATGGCCGCCTATGCCGAGGGGCTGAATATCCTGAAGCATGCCAATGTCGGTGCGGTCACGCACGAGGTCGACGCCGAAACCGCACCTTTGGCGCATCCCGAATACTATCGCTACGATCTCAATTTGCCTGATATTGCCGAAGTGTGGCGCCGCGGCAGCGTCATTACGTCGTGGCTGCTCGATCTGACGGCCGACGCGCTGCATGCGGATCCCGTCCTCACGAAGTATACCGGCCGCGTTTCCGATTCCGGCGAGGGCCGCTGGACGATCATGGCTGCGATCGATGAAAGTGTGCCGACGCCGGTACTGAGCGCCGCGCTCCACGGCCGATTCTCGTCGCGCGACAATGACGAGTTCGCCAACAAGGTGCTCTCGGCGATGCGTGCGGGCTTCGGCGGCCACGTCGAGAAGCCAAAGGCATAGAGCCGCGATCCCTTGCTATTAATTAAGCCCGCGCAGCGTCATCTGCGCGGGCTTTTCTTTCATACAGCACGATATATTGTTGAGAGATCGTATCGGGGGCAAGGAAGATGGGTTTCGCAATTGGGGCACGTGGGATGTTGCAGCGGCTGATATCGGCGGTGTTCCTGCTTGCCGTCGCGGGGGCTGCTGTCGCCCAAACTGCCACTCCTCCTTCGGTCCCCCCTGCAACCACCGCAGCTCAACCACCGGCGGAAGTTCGGCAGATGCTCGAGCTGATGCAAACGCGGCAGGTGAAAGAGTGGATGGCGACCCAAATGAAGGCGGCGCCGACTGCCACCCAGACAGAAGCTGGCGAAATGTCGGCGCTCTCGGAACTCGTCGGTCACGCCCGCCGCCATGTCGAAATGGTCTCCGATGCCGCAATGGAGCTTCCCGGTGAAGTCGAGTCCGCTTCTGATATCGTCGAGCGTGAGGTTGCGCCGACCGGTTGGGTGCTGATAACGACGAAAGTCATTGCCCTCTTTCTGACCGGAGCGGTTGTCGAGCTGCTGTTCCGTCTGGTCGTGCCGAAGCCGCGAATCCGACGGACCGACGACGAAGTCGTCACCGTTGCCCATCACGCTACAGCAAACCTGCTTTATCGCATTGTCCCGGCAATCGTCTTTTCCATGGCGACATTGGTACCTTTGCTTGCTTTCAACTGGCCGCCTGTCACGCGATCCATGGCCATCGCGATTGCGATCGCGCTCGTGGTTGCCCGCTTTACCATCGCGTTCGGACGGCTCCTAGTCGCCCTTGCCACCTTGCCGCGCGCGGATGGCGAGCGCCAGATTTCGCGAGCCCAGGCCCTTTTCTGGTTCCGGCGTTGCGCGCTCTTCGTGATTTACTTCGCGTTCGGCTGGGCAGCGATCCAATTGATGGTGCCGCTTGGCTTTTCCGAAGGCGCGCGCTACTTCGTCGCCTACATCCTCGGTATCGGACTGTTTGCCATCGCGGTCGAGGCAGTCTGGTCCCGCCCGGTTGAGGAGGGACAGCATCGTAGCATCGGCGTTTCCTGGGGACTGACGCTCTATTTCGCTCTGCTCTGGATTCTCTGGGTTTCGGGGTTCAACCTACTGCTGTGGCTTGGGATTTATGCCGTGCTTTTGCCGCGCGCACTTTCCGTCGCAACGCTGGCGGTTCGTTCCTTGCATCAGGCGGAGGCAGGCTTTCTCGCCGGGCGCCGGATCGCTACCGTGCTGCTTGACCGCGGTGTTCGCGCGCTCATCATCACAGCTGCAGCCTTCTGGTTCGGTCGCATGATCGGGCTCGTGGCCGACCGGATGGCTGCGGGAGAGACCATGATCGACCGCCTTGCCCGTGGTGCGATCGGCGGCATCGTCATCCTGCTGGCTGCCGATTTGTTGTGGCACCTGGCGCGTGCCTACATCAACGGCAAGCTCGATGACTCTCGTATCGAAGGCGCGATGACGGACGAGGAGAGGGCCAGCCGCGCCCGCCTGCAAACCTTGTTGCCGATTTTCCGCAATATTCTCGCCGTCGTTATCGCGGTTATTGCTGTTCTCATGGTGCTCTCGGGCCTGGGTGTCCAGATCGGTCCGCTGATTGCGGGCGCCGGCGTGGTCGGCGTTGCCGTCGGTTTCGGGGCGCAGACCATCGTGAAGGACGTCATCAGCGGCATGTTCTATCTTTGGGACGATGCCTTTCGCGTCGGCGAGTATATCGAGAGCGGCAGCCACAAGGGCGTCGTCGAGGCCTTCAGCCTGCGTTCGGTGCGGCTGCGGCATCACCGTGGGCCGCTGACGACGGTGCCCTTCGGCGAACTCGGCGCGGTCAAGAACCTCAACCGTGACTGGACCATCGATAAGATCACCCTCAACGTGACCTACGACACCGACCTTGTGAAGGCGAAGAAGGTGATCAAGCAGATCGGGCAGCAGTTGCTGGATAATCCCGATTACAGCCCGCACATCATCGAAACACTGAAGATGAAGGGCGTTGAACAGTTCGGCGAGTTTGCGATCGTCATCCGGCTGGCAATGATGACCAAGCCCGGCGAACAGTTCGTCATCCGCCGCAATGCGTTGGCCATGATCCGCAATGCCTTCAAGGAAAACGGCATCGAATTTGCTGTGCCGACGGTGCAGGTTTCCAGCGAAGGGCACGAGGCTGAGGCACACGCCGCCGCCGCCCGTCACCTTTCGCAACGCCCAAGTTCGGATGAGCCTGCAGTGTAGCGTCCGACGTGCTTGCTGTCGGATCAAGCCGACCTCGCGCAATCCTCCTATTGCCGCCCCAGCCTTGTCAACGTTACGAAATTGCAATGTGCGCGGGCGCGCCCTGCGCCAAATTTGCCCCAATTGGAGATGAAGCAGGCGACAACGGTGGGTCAGGGCGGGGCAGGCTACGCATTCATAGAGCTTGCGGGCCGCCCATGTTACGTGTTTCGAACATGATTCCCACCAAACTGGAATATTGCGACGGTACGAGATGTCGGGACACGGCAAGTTGGAAGAAATCGAAGACGCCGACGAATCTTCGGTGCGTGGATTGTTCAGACGCTATCGCGCGCTCCTGACGGCATTGGCGACACTCGCGCTGTTCTGTCTCGTTGGCTTTGCGATTGTGCAGCTGACGAACGAGGTGCGTTACGACGATGTGGTTCAGGCGCTGGCTGAGACCAAGGTCAGCTCGATCGTGCTTGCGCTGGTCTTCACGGGCCTGAGCTTCCTCGCCCTTGTCTTCTATGACGTGAACGCCATCGAATATGTTGGCCGCAAGCTGCCGTTTCCACAGGTGGCGCTGACCGGCTTCAGTGCCTATGCGGTCGGCAACACGGCAGGTTTTGGCGCACTGAGCGGCGGTGCAATCCGATATCGCGCCTATTCGCGCCTCGGCTTGACGCCTGAGGAGATCGGCCGGGTCATTGCATTCGTGACGCTGTCGTTCGGGCTCGGGCTTGCAGGGGTCGCGGCAATCGCGCTCCTGATCATTGCTGATGAAATCGCGCCACTGATCAATGTCGGTAGCCTCACTCTCAGGCTGTTGGCCGGTGCCGTCATCGCGGGCCTTGGCGTCATCATGTTCATGGGGCGCGACGGGCGGGCGATCCACCTTGGGCCGATCGAGATCCGACTGCCGGACTCGCGTACTTGGTCGCGGCAGTTTCTGGTCACCGCCTTCGACATCGCCGCCTCGGCGACCGTCCTCTATGTGCTGCTGCCGCAGGCGGCGATCAGCTGGCCGGTGTTCCTGGCCGTCTATGCGATTGCTGTCGGCCTTGGCGTCTTGAGTCACGTGCCAGCCGGTCTCGGCGTGTTCGAGACCGTTATCATCGCCTCGCTCGGCAGTGCTGTGAACATCGATGCGGTGCTTGGCTCGCTGGTGCTCTATCGCCTGATCTATCATGTTCTGCCGCTGTTGATCGCCGTCCTTGCGGTGTCGGCGACCGAGCTTCGCCGATTTGCGGATCACCCGGTTGCGTCAGGCATCCGGCGGATTGGCATCCGGTTGATGCCGCAGTTGCTCTCGACGCTGTCGCTGCTCCTCGGCGTCATGCTGGTCTTCTCGAGCGTGACGCCGACGCCGGACCAGAACCTCGAGTTTCTTGCGAACTATCTGCCGCTGCCGATCGTCGAAGGCGCGCATTTCCTGTCGAGCGTTCTGGGGCTGGCGTTGGTCGTTGCCGCACGAGGCCTCGGCCAGAAGCTCGACGGCGCCTGGTGGGTATCCATCCTGTCGGCCGCAGCGGCGTTGACGCTATCTCTGCTGAAGGCGATTGCGCTGGTCGAGGCATGTTTCCTCGGCTTCCTGATTTTCGGCCTCTTCGTCAGCCGTCGACTGTTCCGCAGACATGCCTCCCTTCTCAACCAGACGCTGACGGCATCGTGGCTAACGGCCATCGCCGTCATCTGCGTCGGTGCGATCGTGATCCTGCTCTTCGTCTACCGCGACGTCGAGTACAGCAGCGAGCTCTGGTGGCAGTTCGAATTCGCCGATGAAGCGCCACGTGGTCTGCGTGCTGTGCTCGGCATCTCCATCATTTCCTCGGCGATTGCGATCTTCAGCCTCCTTCGTCCGGTGGCGGTCAAACCGGAGCCCGCGTCAACGGATGCCTTGCAGCGGGCGGTGGACATCGTCGAGAAGCAGCGCTTCGCCGACGCCAATCTGGTGCGCATGGGCGACAAGAGCATCATGTTTTCCGAGAAAGGCGACGCCTTCATCATGTACGGCAGGCAGGGGCGATCGTGGATCGCTCTTTTCGATCCGATCGGCGAGCGCAGCGCCATTCCAGAGCTGGTCTGGCGTTTCGTGGAGTCCGCGCGAGCCGCCGGCTGCCGCGCGGTCTTTTACCAGATCTCGCCGGCGCTTCTTTCCCACTGTGCCGATGCGGGCCTGCGCGCGTTCAAACTGGGTGAGCTTGCCGTCGCCGATCTGAAGACTTTCGAGATGAAGGGCGGCAAGTGGGCAAACCTGCGGCAAACCGCGAGCCGCGCGCAGCGTGACGGCCTTGAATTCGAGGTGATCGCGCCGGAAAACGTTCCCGCTGCGATGGATGCGCTTGCCGCGGTCTCGAATGCCTGGCTCGAGGATCACAATGCCAAGGAGAAGGGCTTCTCCCTCGGTGCGTTCGATCCTGACTATATCGTTGCCCAGCCGGTTGGCATCCTGAAGCGTGAAGGCAGGATTGTCGCCTTCGCCAATATCCTGATAACGGCAGCGAAGGACGAGGGGACCATCGACTTGATGCGGTTCTCACCGGATGCGCCGAAGGGGGCGATGGACTTCCTCTTCGTCCAGATCATGGAATACCTGCGCGACCAGGGATTTTCGCATTTCAATCTCGGCATGGCGCCGCTCTCGGGCATGTCGAAGCGCGAGATGGCACCGGTATGGGACCGCATCGGCAGCACTGTCTTCGAGCACGGCGAGCGGTTTTATAACTTCAAGGGCCTCAGGGCTTTCAAATCAAAGTTTCATCCGCAATGGCATCCGCGATATCTTGCGGTTTCGGGTGGAGGCAATCCGATGCTCGCTCTGATGGACGCAACATTCCTGATCGGCGGCGGATTGAGAGGGGTAGTGAGGAAATGATGAAAAGACACCTTCTTGCAGCCGTCTGCGCCCTGTCACTGTCCGTTCCGGCTGCAATGGCGGCGACCGAGACGACGCAGAGCTTTGAGACCGGGCTTATCCCTTCTCCGCATATCTTCCTGCCCGATGGCGACGTGAAAGGGGCCGTCGTGCTGATATCGGATGACGCCGGCTGGGGCGACAACGAAAAGGCGGAGGCCGACCGGCTCGTCGAACAAGGGGCCGTCGTCATCGGCATCGACTTCGCCTCCTACATGGAAGCGCTGAGGAACTACGACGTCAGCCAGAATGATGGCTGCATCTACATGGTGTCCGATATTGAATCGCTGAGCCAGCAGGTCCAGCGCGCGGCTGGTAACAGCGCATACCATCTGCCGATCGTGGCCGGCGTCGGCGAGGGCGGCGCGCTGGCACTTGCGATTGCTGCGCAGACCCCCGATGCGACCATCGGCCAAACGCTGGTGATCGATCCGGTTGCGGGCATCCCGCTTACCAAGGAGCTCTGCACGCCGGCGAAGAAGCAGACGGTCGGCGATCGCATGATCTATGGGCTTAGCGACACATCGTTGCCGGACCCGATCATCGCGTCGTTCACGGCATCAGCAAACAAGGACGGTCGCGCGCATGTCGAGGAGCTCAAGAAGCAGCATTCCGACATCGAGATTCGCGACTCCGGCGATGATGCGCAGACCACGCTTGGCGACACGCTCTCGGACCTGATCGACGCCTCCGGCAGTGCCGACAATCCGCTCGGCCTGCCGCTCACCATTCTGGATGCCAAGCCGGCCTTCGATACGATGGCGATCATTTACTCCGGTGACGGCGGCTGGCGCGACATCGATAAGGAGGTCGGTGCGGCGCTGCAGAAGCAGGGCGTCCCTGTGGTCGGCGTCGACTCGCTTCATTATTTCTGGTCGGAACGGGAGCCGCAGCAAACGGCAGACGATCTCAGCAAGATTATCGAGCTTTATCGCAAGCAGTGGAAGGTGAAGCACGTTTTGCTCATCGGCTATTCCTTCGGCGCCGACGTCGTGCCTGCCGCCTATTCACGTCTGAAGCCTGCCGCCAAGGCGGCTATCGCGCAGATGTCGCTGCTGTCCCTCTCGCACGAGGTGGATTACCAGATCTCCGTCATGGGATGGCTCGGCCAGAAGACCGAAGGTGCCGGTGGCGACCCGGTTGATGACCTGAAGAAGGTCGATCCGAAGATCGTCCAGTGCATCTACGGAAAGGAAGATGACGACGAGGTGGCTTGCCCTGATCTGAAGGACAGCGGTGTGGATGTGATCGCCCTTGCCGGCGACCACCACTTTGATGAGAACTATGAGCTCCTAAGCAAGACGATCATCGACGGGCTGAAGGCGCGACTGCAGGACTAGAGCGCATCGTTCCCTTCACAGGTTAGCGCATCAAATAGTCTTCACTCCAGCCGAGAGCGGCGAGATCGCCGCTCCGGAAGCGACCATCGTCTGCAACGATGAATTCGTCGAGCTGTGGCGGCGGCACGCTCGTTCCCGCCAGCATCGCGTGAACCTGGCCGCGATGATGCGTCTGATGCTGGAACAGATGGTTCAAAACGTCTTCCATCCGCTCGCGCTGGATGCGTTCGCTGCGATGGATCTCGGTCACCGACGCCAGCTTTTCCGGGGTGGCGGCTTCGCAGAGCGCGACCAGCCGACGATCGACTTTGGCCTGCTCGGCTGCAAGCTTTGCGATATCGTCGAACGGTTCCTCGACGTCCCAGGCGGCAGGCCCAAGCATGCCGCCTTCGAGCGCATCGATGTAAAACCAGTCGACCGTCAGAATATGGTTGAGTGTCGCCTTGATCGACGGAAAGAAGCTTACCCGCACAGCCTCGAACTCTCCCGGCAGCAACCGGCCGCAAGCCTCATGCAGCCGGTGGTTCGCAAGCGCATTGTTAAAGGCAAGTTTGCGGGCGGTCCTGCAGGGGTCGAACGTCGGCATCAGATAACTCCCTTCTTGACCGGGCCACCCGCAAGCGTCAGTCGTCTTCCTGGAACAAACGAAACTGCGCCGCTTCGAGATCCTTCGGGGGCTGCATGCCGAGATGCTTCCAGGCGGTCGCCGTCAGAACGCGGCCGCGTGGGGTACGCTGGATGAAGCCCTGCTGAATCATGTAAGGCTCGATGATGTCCTCGATCGCATCGCGCGGTTCGGAGAGCCCCGCGGCGATGGTCTCGATTCCAACGGGGCCGCCGCCGAAATTGACCGCGATCATGTTGAGATAACGCTTGTCGAGCTGGTCGAGGCCCATATTGTCGACGAGCAGCCGCGTCAACGCCTCGTCGGCAATCTCGCGGGTGACGGCCTCGGCCTTCGCCACTTCGGCGAAATCGCGCACGCGGCGTAACAGGCGACCGGCAATACGCGGCGTGCCGCGGGCGCGACGGGCGATTTCCCGCGCACCCTCATCGGTCATGGGAAGGTTCATCAGGCGCGCGCCGCGCCGCACGATCAGCTCCAGTTCCTCGACGGTGTAGAAGCTAAGACGGACGGGAATGCCGAAACGGTCGCGCAGCGGCGTGGTCAAAAGGCCGAGACGCGTCGTTGCCGCGACGAGGGTGAATTTCGACAGGTCGATCTTGACCGAGCGCGCGGCAGGGCCTTCGCCGATGATGAGATCGAGCTGGAAATCCTCCATCGCGGGATAAAGGATTTCCTCGACAGCCGGGTTGAGGCGGTGGATTTCGTCGATGAAGAGCACGTCGCGCTCCTCGAGATTGGTCAGAAGGGCAGCAAGATCACCTGCCTTGGCGATAACCGGGCCGGAGGTGGAGCGGAAATTGACGCCGAGTTCCTTCGCCATGATCTGCGCAAGCGTTGTCTTGCCGAGGCCGGGCGGGCCGACGAAAAGCACATGGTCGAGTGCTTCGCCGCGATTCTTCGCCGCCTCTATGAAGACCTTCAGATTCGCACGCGCCTCCGCCTGGCCGGTGAACTCATCAAGCGATTGCGGCCGCAGCGTCACATCCAGGTCCTCTCCTCGCTTTTCCGAGGATATCAGGCGCGCGGCTTCACTCATGCTGACATTTCCCAATCTTCAAACGCTCGTGACCAATACACCAAGCCAGCGGCTTTGACACCCGCCTGGGCAGAGGGATCAGCGAGCCAATTCCTTCAACCCGAGCCGGATGAGCTTCGCGCTGTCAGCGCCTTCACCGGCGGTTTTCATCGCTGCGGCAACGGCGTTGGCCGCCTGATCACGCGAATAACCGAGGTTTGTCAGCGCGGAAACCGCGTCCGCGACCGGGGCGGCGGCGACGCCTTCGCCGAGCTCCTGCTTGAGGCCGATGGTGCCGGAGGCTTCGCCTGCGAAGGCCGGCGCCTTATTCTTAAGTTCGGTGACGATGCGCACGGCAACCTTGGGGCCAACACCCTGGGCGCGCGAGACGGCCGTACGATCCTGCAGCGCGATGGCGTTGGCAAGTTCGCTCGGGGGCAGCGTCGACAGCACGGCGAGAGCCACCTTCGCACCAACCCCCTGAACGCTTTGCAGAAGATTGAACCATTCCCTCTCCAGGGCGGTCATGAAACCGAAGAGTTTCAATTGGTCTTCGCGAACGTAGGTCTCAATGAAGAGCACGCAGGCCTCGCCCACCGAACCGAGGCGGGACAGGGTGCGCGCCGAGCAGAAGGCGACGTAGCAGACGCCGTGGACATCAACGAGGACATAGTCGTCGCCGATTTCTTCAATGGTGCCTTTAAGCTTGCCGATCATGCATTTGGTCCGTGTGGGTTCTCAGTGAAGATTAGCCGGCAAGCGCTGCCTGCCGCATGCGGCTGCTACCGCGGTTGTGAGCATGGCAGATGGCGATCGCCAGCGCGTCGGCCGCGTCGTCGCCTTTGAATTCGACCTTCGGCATCAGGATCTTCAGCATCATGTGGATCTGTTTCTTCTCGCCGTGGCCGACGCCGATGACCGCCTTCTTGACGGCGTTCGGGGCATATTCGGCAACCGGCAGGCCGGCGCGAGCGGGGACGAGCATTGCAATGCCACGGGCCTGGCCGAGCTTCAGCGTCGCAACGGCATCCTTGTTGACGAAAGTTTGTTCGACGGCAGCCTCATCCGGCTGGTAGCTATGCACGACATCCGCCAATCCATCGTGCAGTTGGCAAAGGCGCGAGGCTAGATCCATGTCTCCGTCCGAGGTCACCGTGCCGGATGCGACAAAGCGCAAGGAGTTGCCGAGCGTGTCGATAATTCCCCAGCCCGTGCGGCGCAGGCCCGGATCGACGCCGATGATGCGAATCGTATTTTGCATGCTTCACCCTATTGCAGTCACGAAATAACTGCCATCGATAAGTGAACAAAACAAAAACATTCGTTGTTTTTCAGGGCGGCTGTTTACGGCAATTTAAGCTCCATAGCCGACTTTGAACCATAAAATGTCAGAGGAGCTCCCTTCCACAGAAGGCAAGGCTCCCGTGTTCTGTTTACAGGTCAACCGGTCGGACGTTCCGCGTTCTGCCGGCATGTGCCGTTCCGGAAGGGTTCATCGTTCATGGTTCAGAGATTTCAATCCCTGTCCTTCAAGGTCATCGCTACCTTCATTCTGCTCACCGCGCTCTCGATTGCGGTCATCAACGTTCTCGCTTACTTCGCCAGCAGCCGTATTTCCGGCGAACAGGCCCTCAAGGCAAAGGAGAGCGTCCTGATCTTCCGCGGCGACATGCTGCAGGATCAGCTGAAGCAACTGGAAAACCAGGCAAACTCGATTGCGCGCATCGAAGCGCTGCAGATGTCGATCACGAGCCTGAAGAGCGGCTGGAAGACCATCGAGAAGACGTCGGGCGATACCCGCGCCGAATTGAAGAAGGTGTTCATTACCAACAATCCGAACCCGGCCGACCAGCGCGAGAAGCTGATGAAGCCGGAAGCGCCAAGCGGCTTCTACTATTCCAACCATGAGACGACGCAGAGCGAAGTGGCTCGGGACCTCGAAAACACCGCCTTCAGCGACCTGCTGATTGCCGATCTCGACGGGAACGTCCTCTACTCCTACAAGAAGAACGACGATTTCGCCGAAAACCTGAAGACCGATGCCTGGAAGTCGACCGGCGCCGGTCTCGCCTTCGCCAAGGCGATCGAGAACACCGCGAAGGCGACGGATGATTCCGCCCCCACGGGCTTCTCCGGTCTTCGCGTCGATGCCGCAAGCGGCAGGTCGGCAATCTTCTATGCCGTGCCGATCGTCAAGCTCGGCGCCGCGAAGGGCGTGATGCTCTTCAAGGTGCGCGAAGACATCATTACCAGCATTCTCGCCAAGGGCATCGTGGCCGACAGCACGGCGCAGGCGGCAATCATCTCGGATGACGGCTCGGCGATTGGCGTCAACGCGACCGGCCAGCTCGTGACGCTCGATACCGCGCCTTTCACATTCGCGAAGGACGCGTTGTCGGCAAAGGGCATGACGGTCGACGACTTCGATCGCGCCGATGGCTCGGCGCGAGCCTATGTCCGCGGCATCGATTATAAGGGTTCGCGCTTCCTCGTCGTGGAAAGCGTGCGCCTCAGCGAGCTTAACGCCGGCTCCTTGGAAATCGCCACTCTGCTGACGATGATCGCGTTCGGTGTCCTCGTCGTCATGGCCGTTGCGACGTGGGCAATCACCAAATTGCTCTTCTCGCCGCTTGCTCGCCTTGCCGGCGCCACCCGCGATGTTGCCGATGGCAACCTGGAAGTCGAGATCGGTAGCCAGAACCGCGGCGACGAAATCGGCACGATGGCCAAGGCCTTGGCGCGGTTCAAGCAGTCGCTGGTCGAAAGCCGCGAGCTCGAAGCTGCCAGCAACGAAACGCGAGCGCGCGCGGAACGGGATCGCCAGCAACATATGGCCGAGCGCGAGGCTGAGGCCCGGACACTGCAGGAGGTCGTTCAAGCGATCGACGAGGGTCTGCACCATCTTGCCAATGGCGATCTTGCCTATCAGATCGAGACGCGCTTCCCGAACGAACTCGAAAGCCTTCGCGTCAATTTCAATGAAGCCTTGGCGGTGCTCAGCGAAACGATGACGGCAATCGGCGGCAACTCCATGGCGGTGCGTGCGGGCTCCGAGGAAATGCGCACCGGTGCCGATGAGCTGGCCGGCCGCACCGAGCGCCAGGCCGCCTCGATCACCGAGACTGCAAACGCCATCGATGCAATCACCCAGTCGGTCCGCGTTCAGATCGAGCGTGCCGAACAGGCCGAACGGATCGCCCGTGACGCCAAGCGGGAGACGACCGGCTCCAGCCAGATCATGCGCGAGACGGTTGCCGCGATGGAGGCGATCCAGGCCTCGTCGCGCCAGATCAATTCGATCATCGCCGTTATCGATGCGATTGCCTTCCAGACCAACCTTTTGGCGCTCAATGCCGGCGTCGAGGCAGCGCGCGCAGGCGAATCCGGCAAGGGCTTTGCAGTCGTCGCCATGGAAGTGCGTGAACTGGCGCAGCGTTCATCGAGCGCTGCAAAGGAGATCGCGAGCCTGCTGCAAAAGTCCACGCATGAGGTGGAAATGGGCGTATCCCTCGTCGAGCGTGCCGGCGACGCGCTGACCGGGATCGGCAGCCATGTCGAGGCGATCAACGGCCAGATCAGCGAGATCATGGAAACGACCCGCGAGGAAGCCGACACGCTGCGCCAGATCAACACGGCGGTATCCGAACTGGAGGCGATGACGCAGCAGAACGCTGCCATGGTCGAGGAAACAACGGCAGCGATTCACCGGCTAGCCACCGAAGCGGTCGAAATGGACCGTCAGCTGGCGAATTTTACGCTGACGCAGGCGCACCAGAGTGCTGCGGTGCACGTCCTTAGACGTCGGGCCTGAGCAGGTCGATTGGCAGCGTGAACGAAAGGGCCGGGAGACCGGCCCTCTTTCTTTTCCGAGTTGTTTGGAATGGGCGGCATCCAGACCTACATAAACCTGTCCTTTCAACGACCGACAGGCTTCGCCATGGTTCCCTTTTCCATTCTTGATCTCTCTCCCGTTCCAGAAGGCGGGACGATCCGCCAGTCGCTCGAGAGTTCGGCGCGCATGGCGCAGAAGGCCGAAGAATTCGGATACAGCCGTTTCTGGCTGGCGGAACATCATGGCATGCCGGGGATTGCCAGCGCGGCGACGGCTGTCGTGATCGGCCATGTCGGCGCCGCGACCAAGCGCATTCGTATCGGCTCGGGCGGCATCATGCTACCGAACCATTCGCCGTTGGTCATTGCCGAGCAATTCGGGACGCTGGAGGCGCTGTTCCCGGGCCGGGTCGATCTCGGTCTTGGCCGGGCGCCCGGCACCGACATGCGTACCGCACAGGCGCTGCGGCGCAATCTCGACGCCGGGGCGCAGAGCTTCCCGAACGATGTCGTCGAGTTGCAGCAGCTGCTTGGCGCGCCGATTGAGAACCAGGCGACCCTCGCTGTTCCAGGCATGAATTCCAACGTGCCGATCTGGCTGCTTGGCTCCAGCCTCTATAGCGCACAGCTCGCCGCGATGCTCGGGCTGCCCTATGCCTTCGCCTCGCACTTCGCGCCGGATTCGCTGCTCGATGCCATCGACATCTACCGCAGCCGATTCAAGCCGTCTGCCGTACTCGACAAGCCCTATGTCATGGTCGGCGTCATGGGTTCAGTCGCCGCGACGGATGAGGAGGCGCAGTATCATTTCACCTCCGCCCAGCAGCAGTTCGTCAACCTGCGTCGCAACGTGCGCGGTCAGTTCCCGCGCCCGGTCGAGGATATGGAGAGCTTCTGGTCGCCGATGGAAAAGCTGACCGTGGAGCATACGCTTCGCTACGCCGTCGTCGGTTCGCAGAAGACGGCTGAAGCAAAGCTCACGCAGTTCCTGGCCGAGACGGAAGCCGACGAGGTCATCATTTCGATGCCGATCCATGACGTCGAGGCAAGATTGAAATCGGTCGAGCTTTTTGCTGGGCTCGGAAACTTCCTCCGCGCTGCGGCCTAATGTCGCGCATCCCGGGCGGTTCAGGTCCCACAGCCATTTGTGTGAATTGACTTAACGCCGCCGGACCATAGCTTTGCTTGATCACACATGTCGTTTGCACGACATTGCGGCGATACAAATGTGATGGACGGCGCACGCCGCAAATCGCGCGCGGTCGGTTTCGAGCAACCTTTGGAGGATCAGGCTTGCTATGCGTTACCGTGGTCTTGCTGTTTTGATTTCACTGATCTGTCTTCCCGCTTCGGCCGCCATTGCCCAAGAAGGCGATGCGGCGGCCGGGGAAACGGTATTCAAGAAGTGCGCGGTCTGTCATGTGGCGGATACCGACAAGAACAAGGTGGGTCCGTCGTTGAACCACCTGTTCGGCCGAACCGCCGGCACGCATCCGAATTTTGCCTATTCGCCCGCGATGAAGGCCGCAGGCACAGCCGGGTTGGTCTGGGATGAAAATTCGTTACGCGATTATCTTCACAACCCAAAGCTGAAGGTTAAGGGCACAAAGATGGTGTTCATCGGTCTGAAGGACGACGGCGAGATTCTCAATCTGATCGCCTATCTCAAGCAATTCTCGAAATAAAATCAGCTTATTGAAGCTTCGTCGACAGTCTGGCGAGGTTCCTCTCGTGCCATTGCCGTGATGTCCTGTTTATGAGATAGTCCTAACGTAAGTGCCGACGGATTGCGGGTATTTTCCGCGGCCGGCAGGGGCTTGGGAGGAACGCATGGTTGTCGTGCTGGTTCTCGTTCTGATCGTTGTCGGGTCGGTGGCATTCCACTTGTTCAGCCCGTGGTGGTGGACTCCGATCGCCTCGAACTGGAACTACATCGACAATACCATCATCATCACGTTCTGGATCACCGGTATCGTCTTCGTCGCCGTGATCTCTTTCATGGCCTATTGCATCTATCGTTTTCGGCATAGGCCCGGTAACCGGGCGGCCTACGAGCCGGAGAACAAGCGCCTGGAATGGTGGCTTGCCGGCAGCACGGCCCTTGGCGTGGGAGCGATGCTCGCGCCGGGCCTCGTCGTCTGGAACCAGTTCATCACCGTCCCGGCGGGAGCGGCAGAAGTCGAAGTCATCGGTCAGCAATGGCTGTGGAATTTCCGGTTGCCGGGCGCCGACGGTCAGCTGGGCAGGGCGGACAATCGTGCCGTTTCCGCCGAAAACCCTCTCGGCGTGATCAGGAACGATCCGGCCGGCCTGGACGACATCATCATCGCAGGCGGCGAACTGCATCTCCCGATCGGCAAGCCGATCCGCGTCCACCTGCGCTCGATCGACGTGCTGCATGATTTCTATGTTCCGGAGTTCCGCGCCAAGATGGACATGATCCCAGGCTCGGTCACCTATTTCTGGTTCACGCCGACGCGAACGGGCACCTTCGAGGTGTTGTGCGCGGAGCTTTGCGGCGTTGCACATGCGCAGATGCGAGGAACGGTCGTCGTCGACGAGGCGGACGCCTATCAGGAGTGGCTGGCGCAGCAACAGACATTCTCGCAGCTGATGGCAGCGGTTGAACCGGCCGAGTAGGCCGGCGTCGCGGCCGAGGAGCGGCCGTGACGGGAGGAGGAAGGAAGGCATGCGATGGTTGATATTCCGACCAGTGCCGGCGACGTCATCCCGCCCGCCGAGGTCGCGGACGTCGAGCTCTATCATCCGAAGAGCTGGTGGACGAAGTATGTCTTCAGCCAGGATGCCAAGGTCATCGCCATCCAGTATTCCCTGACGGCGTTCGCCATTGGCTTCGTAGCGCTCGTTCTATCCTGGCTGATACGCCTGCAGCTCGGCTTTCCCGGCTATTTTTCCTTCATCGACGCGGATCATTATTACCAGTTCATCACCATGCACGGCATGATCATGGTGATCTATCTGCTGACGGCGCTCTTTCTCGGCGGCTTCGGGAACTACCTCATTCCGCTGATGGTCGGCGCGCGCGACATGGTGTTCCCCTATGCGAACATGCTGAGCTATTGGCTCTACCTGCTCGCCGTCATCGTGCTCGTCACGGGCTTTTTCGCGCCGGGCGGTCCAACGGGTGCGGGCTGGACGCTCTATCCGCCGCAGGCATTGACATCAGGCACGCCGGGTGGGCGCGACTGGGGCATCATCCTGATGCTGTCGTCGCTCATCATCTTCATCATCGGCTTCACGATGGGCGGGCTGAACTACGTCGTCACCGTACTGCAGGGGCGCGCGCGCGGCATGACACTGATGCGGATGCCATTGACCGTCTGGGGCATTTTCACCGCGACCGTGATGGCGTTGCTTGCCTTTCCGGCGCTCTTCGTCGCGGCGGTCATGATGCTGTTTGACCGGCTGCTCGGCACCAGCTTCTTCATGCCGGCAATTGTCGAAATGGGCGAGCAACTCCCGTCGGACGGTGGAAGCCCGATCCTCTTCCAGCACCTCTTCTGGTTCTTCGGGCACCCCGAGGTCTATATCGTGGCGCTTCCCGCCTTCGGCATCGTCTCCGATCTTATCAGTACGCACGCGCGCAAGAATATTTTCGGCTACCGGATGATGGTCTGGGCGATCGTGATCATCGGAGCCCTGAGCTTCGTTGTCTGGGCGCACCACATGTATGTCAGCGGCATGAACCCGAACTTCGGATTCTTCTTTGCCACGACGACCCTGATCATAGCCGTGCCGACTGCGATCAAGGTCTACAACTGGGTGCTCACGCTGTGGCGAGGCGACATCCACCTGACACTGCCGATGCTGTTTGCCATCGCGTTCATTGTGACATTCGTCAATGGCGGTTTGACGGGACTGTTCCTTGGCAACGTCGTGGTCGACGTGCCGTTGTCCGATACGATGTTCGTGGTCGCGCATTTCCACATGGTGATGGGAGTGGCTCCCATCATGGTGGTCTTTGGCGCGATCTATCACTGGTATCCGAAGATCACCGGGCGGATGCTGGACGAGGTTCTCGGGAGGATCCATTTCTGGGTCACCTTCGTCGGCGCCTACGCGATCTTCTTCCCCATGCACTACGTTGGTCTCGTGGGTGTGCCGCGCCGCTATTTCGAGCTTGGCGACACGGTCTTCATTCCGCCGTCAGTGCATACGCTGAGCATGTTCATTTCGGTCGCCGCGCTTGTTGTCGGCGCGGCGCAGATCGTGTTCCTGTTCAATCTTGTTTGGAGCCTGTTCCATGGTCGCGAGGCCGGCGGCAACCCGTGGCGCGCGACGACGCTCGAATGGCAGACGCCTGAGACGCCGCCTGCTCATGGCAACTGGGGCAAGGATCTTCCGATCGTCTATCGCTGGGCCTACGATTACAGCGTACCCGGCGCTCCCGAAGACTTCATACCCCAGAACCAGCCGCCCATGGTCGGACTGTCGAGGGCGCCGGCATGACCGTCATCCTCGTCTTTCTCGCGGGAGTAGCCGCGATCATCATCTGGTGGCTCTCCGGGCAAAGGTTGATGTCGAAGCCATGGGCGGAGATCGGGACGCTTGACGACATCCAGGGCGCGGCGAGGCCGCCGATTCCCGTCGCCAAGTTCGGTCTCGGTATTTTTCTCGCGGTTGTCGGTGCACTCTTTTCTCTGTTGGCCAGCGCGTATCTTTCGCGAATGAGCGGCTCCGATTGGTGGGCGATCCCCATTCCGCGGCTTCTATGGGCAAATACAGCCATGCTGATCGGCAGCTGTGCAGCTCTGCAATGGGCTGTCGTCGAAGCGCGCCGCGGCGCCGACGAAGGCGTGCGACTGGGGCTCGACGTGGCGCTCGCCACCACGGTTCTTTTCCTCGCCGGGCAGATCGTGGCCTGGCTGCAGCTCGTCGCGGCGGGCTATCTGCTCGTCGACAATCCGGCGAACAGCTTCTTCTACATGCTGACCGGGCTGCATGGCCTCCACATTGTCGGCGGGTTGGCAGTGCTGGCGCGGACCAGAGGGAGATCGCGCGGAGCGGGCACCGCGACATCAGCCAGGCTGCGCCTCGGCATCGAGCTCTGCGCCACCTACTGGCATTTCATGCTCGTCGTTTGGCTGCTTCTCTTCGCACTCTTCACTGGCTTGGCGAACGACTTCGTCGATCTTTGCCGCCAACTCGTTTCCTAAGGGGTAGACGATGGCCGAATTGACCCGAATGGACACCGAAGATGTAGCCCTTCATCCCCCCGCAGGTCTGCGAGGGGTCGCGGCCGATTTTGCCTCGGACCAGCGGGCATTCAAGAACGTTTCCTGGGGTAAGGCCATGATGTGGATCTTTCTCCTCAGCGACACCTTCATCTTCGGCTGCTTCCTGCTCGCCTACATGACCGCGCGAATGTCGACTCCGGTGCCGTGGCCCAATCCAAGCGAAGTCTTTGCGCTTCATATCGGCGGGCAGGACGTTCCGCTGATCCTGATCGCGATCATGACCTTCGTTCTGATCAGCAGCAGTGGCACGATGGCCATGGCCGTCAACTTCGGTTATCGCCGTGAGCGCGGAAAAACGGCTGCCCTGATGCTTCTGACTGCAATACTTGGCGCCACATTTGTCGGAATGCAGGCCTTCGAATGGACGAAGCTCATCACCGAAGGCGTGCGCCCCTGGGAAAACCCATGGGGGGCGGCACAATTCGGATCATCCTTCTTCATGATCACCGGCTTTCACGGGACGCACGTGACCTTCGGCGTGATCTTCTTGCTGATTACCGCGCGCAAAGTCTTGCGCGGGGACTTCGATACCGGTCGGCGCGGCTTCTTCACCAGCCGCAAGGGCAATTATGAGATCGTCGAGATCATGGGCCTCTATTGGCACTTCGTCGACCTCGTCTGGGTCTTCATCTTCGCGTTTTTCTATCTGTGGTGAGGTCGCAATATGGCACAGGCACAAGCGCATTCCGGCCAACAGCATCCGATCCGGCTCTACCTCGTCGTCTGGGGATTGCTTTTCGTCCTCAGCACCTTTTCCTATCTCGTCGATTATCTCGGCATTCAGGGCTATCTGCGCTGGACGCTCATCATCGTCTTCATGATGCTGAAAGCGGGGCTGATCGTTGCCATCTTCATGCACATGGCATGGGAGCGGCTGGCGCTCGTCTACGCGATAATGTTGCCGCCGCTGCTCGTTCTGGTCTTCGTGGCGATGATGGCGTCCGAGTCGCACTACACGATCTTCACCCGGCTTGCCTTCCTCGGCGGCGCCGGTTCCTGACCGGCGCGCCCTGGCTAGGGATAACCAAGCTGTCACCGATCCATCGGATGTGAATGGACGGCCGAAAACAACAAAGCCGGCCACGTTTCCGTGACCGGCTTGCAGAAAAAATGGTGATTGGTCAAGCCGAAAGCTTGGCCAGAACTTCTTCGTCGACTTCGAAGTTCGAGTAGACGTTCTGGACGTCGTCATCGTCTTCGAGGCTGTCGATGAGCTTCAGCAGCGATTGCGCCTTTTCCTCGTCGACCGGCACGTTGTTCTGCGCACGCCAGACGGCCTTGACGGTCTCGGCTTCACCGAGAGAGCCTTCGAGGGCCTTGGCGACTTCACCGAGAGATTCGAAGGCGGTCGTGATGTAGTGGCCTTCTTCATCGGTTTCGACGTCGTCGGCACCGGCTTCGATGGCAGCTTCCATCACCCTGTCGGCATCGCCAGCGGCAAGCTTGTAGGTGATCTCGCCGACGTGATCGAAAGAGAAGGAAACCGAGCCGGTTTCGCCGAGTGCGCCGCCGGCCTTCGTAAAGATCGAACGGACGTTCGACGCGGTACGGTTGCGGTTGTCGGTCAGGGCTTCGACGATGATCGCCGTTCCGCCCGGGCCGTAACCTTCGTAGCGGACCTCATCGTAATTCTCGCTGTCGGCACCGGCTGCCTTTTTGATGGCGCGGTCGATATTGTCCTTCGGCATGGACTGGGCCTTGGCGTTCTGGATAGCCAGGCGCAGGCGGGCGTTCATCGTCGGGTCGGGCAGGCCGGCCTTGGCGGCAACGGTGATTTCGCGCGCGAGTTTGGAGAACATTTTCGACCGCACGGCATCCTGACGGCCCTTGCGATGCATGATGTTTTTAAACTGTGAATGGCCAGCCATGGCACCCCTGTTCACGTCCTATTGTCGGAATGGGCCGCCTTATAAGAGCGAAATGGGCGGTATTCAAGGGAAAACGGCTTCATTCTCTCGGGACTCGCTCGTCCGGAATTACGGAACAAAGCCCCGAAGTTGGCGTTTCAAAACACGGACCCTTGAAACGGAAGGAAGTGCTATGGCTAGTTTCAACGAGGCGCGGAAACACCCAGCACGTCAGCTCTGGGATCAGGTCAACGACATTCATGCCGGCATGCTCGGCGTGGACGGAGTGGACATGCACATGCAGCCAATGGCGCCACATGCCGATCCGAAGACCAATACGATCTGGTTCTACTCGAAATCGGACGCAGAAATCGCCCGTGCCATCAAGCCGGGCACCAGGGCACATTTCTGCGTCGTCGGAAAGCATCACGACTATCACGCTTGCCTTGCCGGCAAGATCGAGGTGCGGTCCGATCCGTCGAAGATCAATGAGTATTGGAATTCCGTCGTCGCCGCCTGGTATGAGGACGGCAAGAAGGATCCGAAGCTGACGATGCTTGTGATGCATGTTGACGACGCGGAGATCTGGGTCTCTACCGGCAGTAAGCTCAAATTCGGTTGGGAGATTGCCAAGGCCAATCTCGATGATGACAAGATGCCCGATGTCGGCATCCGGCAGCACTTGCAGTTCGCTTGAGAATACTAGACCCGGCGTGATCCCTAGCCCTAACTGGAATATGGAATACTTTCAGTCGCAAATATCTGTCGCGAAATTGGCGAAACAAATTCGGACATGATGGGGAACAGCTAGAAGTCGATTTGCTTTGCTCTAACAGGCGCTGTCCTTTACGGCAGATGGAAGCCATACCTTGATCTGTTGATCCGTGAGGTTAGCACCACACAACATGGTCGCTACACGGCAGCCTTTCAGGGCAGATGCCTGCACAAGAATGGCCGCGAGCCCCGCCGCCCCGGCCGGCTCGACGAGACGCTCCCAAGCATCATGAGCAAACCGCATTGCGTCCAGAAGTTGATCATCATCAACGAGAACGATGTCATCGATAGTATCTTTGAGCCATTCGATCGCGGACGGCACGGGATTCCGGACGGCAATTCCATCGGCAATCGTGCGTGCCTCCGACGTCGAGATCACGTCACCCGCATTGTAGGACAGAGCCATGCATGGCGCACCCTTTGCGGCGACGGCGATGACCCTTGTTCGCGGTGATCGCGATTTGAACCAGCATCCTATTCCGGCCGCCAAAGCACCGTTTCCAAGCGGGATGAAAACGGCGTCGATGTTTTCGACGTTTTCAGTCAGTTCCGCCGCAATCGTTCCAGCCCCTTCCGCAATGGCTGCACTCGCGCCGTCCTCGACGAACTGCAGCTTCCGTTCGAGGGCGTAGATTTTGGCAGCCTCCTTCGCAGCGTCAAAATCCTCCCCGGCGAGAAAGACCACTGCCCCAAACCTGCGCATGGCCTCGATCTTCAGCGGATTGGCGTTTAGACTGGCAAAGACAATCAGAGGTCGCCCATGCCGCGCGGCATTATAAGCAAGCCCCTGACCGAAGTTCCCGGCCGATGCCGAGACCAGAGGAGTTCTCTCGTCGGCGAGATCGGCGAGAAAATATCCCGTACCTCGCCCCTTGAAGCTGCGGATCGGATTTTCCGTTTCGTCTTTGACGACTAGCGACAGCGCGAGCCTATCGGAACACAGCAAATTGGTGTTCAGAAAAATCGGATCGATGCGCTTGCGTGCGTCTTCGATGTTGATGGCTGAGAGAGGTGCTTGTTTTGTCATGGAGCGATGGTATGAATTTATGACGCGTGAAAATCGCGCCAATAACAAATTTATAGCGGATTTTCCGCGTGGAAGCTTGGTTATGCGCTGTGGACGATATTGACCGAACTATTCTTTCGATGCTGCAGGAGAATGCCGACATTCCCGGCAAGGTCATTGCTGATGCGGTCAATCTTTCTACCTCGGCCATCGAACGCCGAATCAGCAAATTGAAGCAGGATGGGATCATCGAGAGGATCGTGGCGGTGGTCAGTCCGAAGGCCGTCGATCGCACCCTGTCCGTTCTGGTCGAGCTTGAAATCCAGAACGAACATCGACACACACTGCAACAATTGCAGCGATGGTTGGACCGTGCGCCTGAAGTTCAGTCATGCTGGTATGTGACCGGCGATATGGATTATGTGCTGCTTGTAGCCGTCCGCAACCTTGAGGAATATAACAACTTCATTGAGCGACTTATGAGTGAACAACAAGCGCTCGTGCGAAAATACAAGAGCCTGATTGCACTCAAAACGGTCAAGCACGGCCTGGGACTTCCCGTCATTGAATGAAAAGGCCCTTTGCTGGCGTGGCCTATGTAGCGATCCAGTCGAAAGGGGTTGGGGCGATCCAGGTCTTTTAATGCATGCCTTTCGCGACATAGATCAGCGGCTTTTTCGGCAACGTGCGCAGCGACACGGTGATCGTGTTCGTCGGTGCGTAGCTGATATCGAAATCGGGTCCGAACATCGACAGGAAGCTTTGCAGCGGCCTCGGCTGGTGCATCGGCAGGATGAGAGAGGCGCGCAGCCGCTTGATGACCCGGCTCATGCTGTCCGAACCCATCGTCAGGCCACCATCCACCGGAACCATCACGACATCCAGTCTGCCGATCTCCGTGTAGTGGGTTTCCGTCAGTTCGTAGTGCAGATGGCCGAGATGACCGATGCAGAGACCGGCCACCTCGAAGATGAAGATCGAGTTCCCATCCTGCTGCGGCGCGCCGAAACCGCCCCTGATATCGGTAGTGACGTTGCGGATGTAGGTGTCGCCGACCACGAGGTTTACCTTCGCCTTTTCCCCTGGCACGTCGCTCCATCCATGAAGCACGTATTTAATGGCCGGGTCGGTCACCAAACTGTAATGCGAGGAATGGGCGCGATTCATGGTGACGACCATCGGAACGTGCGGCGGCGAATACCAGCCGCTGTAGTCGGTCGCGATCGTTACGCCGCCCGGCGTTTCGATCAGGAAGGTGGAATGTCCGATGTAGGTCAGCGTGACCGATTGGTCGGCAGCGCCGGCGCCAGCAATCGGTGCTGGGCCCGCGAAACTGGCAAAAGTCGCTTGCGGGATCGATTGGGCGATGGCCTGGCACTGGCTGACGTTTCTTCGTTCCTCCTGGGCCGCGGCTGCCTCCGCGGCGACCAAGACCATCAGGCAGGCGATTGCGAAGACAAGAAAACGCGGCGTCATGCCACTTCCTCCAGCGCTCTCACGGTAAGCTCGGGAGGATGCGGCAAGGCGCCGCAGCGGTCCAGTTGAAATCCCGAGCCACTGCTCACTTTTGCGTCATGGCGCGAGGCTGCCTGAACTAACGCCAAAACTCCGGAATGGTTTCGGCGAGCCGAGGACCGAGGCGCAGCGGCGCGATCTTTTCCGCGAGGCCGGTCGCATCCGATATCTCGACGCCGACGCCACAGATGGTGGCCGGGCCGGTCGCCGCCTCCATGCGGCCTTTCGGCATTTTGGAGATGAAACGGTTCAGCGGCTCCTCCTTGTCCATGCCGAGGGAGGAATCGTAGTCACCACACATGCCTGCGTCGGACATGTAGGCGGTGCCGCCGTTCAGGATCTGATGATCGGCCGTCGGGACATGGGTGTGCGTACCGACGACGAAGCTGGCGCGGCCGTCGACGAAATGGCCGAAGCACTGCTTCTCGCTGGTCGCTTCGGCGTGAAAGTCGAAGATGATTGCATCCGCCTGCTCCTTGAGAGGGCAGGCATCCAGGATCGTCTCGGCGGATTTGAAGGGATCGTCGAGTTCGGGATGCATGAAAACGCGGCCCATGACATTTGCGACAAGCACGCGTGCACCGTTGCGGGCATAAAAAAGCCCCGAGCCGCGCCCCGGCGTGCCCTGCGGGTAGTTGGCCGGTCGCAGGAACTGGTCATGACGTCCGGCAAAGGCGACGGCTTCCTTCTGATCCCAGACGTGGTTGCCCGTCGTGACGACATCGGCGCCCGCGTTGATCGTCTCGAGGAAGATATCCTCGGTGATGCCGAAACCGCCTGCAGCGTTCTCGCCGTTGACGACGACGAAATCGAGCTTCAGGTCAGAAATGAGGCCGGGGAGGCGGTTCCAGACGGCGGTGCGTCCGGTCTTACCCACCATGTCACCCAGAAAAAGCAGTCGCATTGCTATCCAATCCAAGAGGCAAAAAAGCGCAGCCCGCTTTCTGTCAGGAGGGCGTCCAGGCTGACGTCGTGCGGCTCGTCGGGCACATGTGCCACTTCCTGGCAGTCGAATGCAATGCCGATCAGTTTCGGATGCAGGCCTTTTTGCCGCAAACGCTCGATGGCGCGGTCATAATGGCCGGCGCCATAGCCGATGCGGTGGCCGCGATTGTCGAAAGCGGAGAGAGGCACCAGCATGATCTCGGGATCGAGCACGGCGGCGTCCGCGGGCGGACCCGAGGTACCGAAGCCGGTGCTGACCAGTGGGACGCCGCGCACCAGCTCGCGAAAGACAATCGTCTGCTTGTCGAGGATGGCGGGTACGCAAAGCCGTGCTCCACGCGTCTGGAACCGTGCCATAAGCGGCCGGATATCCGCTTCGGAGCGGATCGGCAGGAAGCCGGACACGGTCGTCCCGGGCTCGAATGCGACGGCCTCGCCGGCATGCTCGGCCATGGCAAGGCTCATCTCGATGCGAGTATCTTCCGGGATCGCGTCGCGCAGTGCGAGCCGGCCGGTACGCATTTCAGTTTTCAATTCTCTCGGGGTCATGCGGTCCATCGCGCTGTTTTCAGCAGACGATAAAGGTCTTGCCGATCATTTCAACGGGTCAATGCGACCTTTGACCGCCTGCCTGAGTCGATCAGGTCAAATCGTGATACTGGTTGGTCTGACTGAGGCGCCGGCCTGTGCCTCAAGCGGATAGGCGTCCGTGCCCGATCCCTGCTGGCCGGTTCTTGCGCGCAGTTCGCGCATCGCCTTGTCCATCAGCTGCCGGACTTCCTGCAGGATGGCCTTGAACTCTTCCATCGTCTTGCGATCTTCGGTCGAGATACCGGCAGATGCCTGCCTTCCATCTTCGATCACGCTTTGGTAGGCATTGCGTGCGGCGGTTGCGCCATCGGGTATGTCTGTCTGCTCCGCGCTACCGTCGGAGCTATCCGAAGAAGCCGTTTCGGTTGTCGCCGAGGCATAGGTCGTAGCGTCTGTCGCGCTCGCGCCGGTATCGGCGGTTGCAACGGTGGCATTGGCTGCAGATGCAGGGGGCGTTGCGCTGGCAGCGACAGCCGAGGCAAACTCCGCCGCAGCGGCGCTGATCTTGTGAGCAAGTTCGGCCGCAAGCCGGGCGACGACCTCTGGCGGGTAGCCGCCGCTCTTCAGCATTTCGAGCTGCTGCTTGGCTTCCTCAAGCTTGCGTGCGGCACGGGCTTTCGCGGCTTCGGCCGATGTCGTCATGCTTTCGCGCAGGCTTTCCTGTGCCTTTGCCGAATTCTGCAATATCTTCAGTCGCGCGCTGGTGCCGTCGGCCGGCGTATTGAGATTATCGGCCGAGTAGGTGTTGCGCAGGATGTTGAGCGCTGATGCGGAACCGACTTGCATACTATCCTCCGGATTGCACTATCCGTGGCAGTCTGCAACTTCAGGCTTGCGTGGGCCTGTGTGCCGTTACCTGCCGCCTATGTGCCCGTGGCCAGCGCATGGATCGTTTCATTAAACAGGGGCATGCCCCCAGGCAACCAACCGAGCGCGCGGATTTTCGCCGTGTCCATCGGTGTGAGCAGCGATTTGTCGGCGGGGAGCGGCAGCCTGTTCAGGCAATCGTGCTCCCATCGAATGGGTTCCAGGATGTCCCAGGTATCCAGCGCCACGTCGGACACGTTGAAGGTCTCGCCGGAGATACGCGGGGGGTCTGTTTCCAACATGAGCCGCACCGCTTTGCCGACGTCTTTTCCGTGGACCTCGGTGCCGGCACGTGAAGGCAAGGGACGACCAGCGAGGTAATCTCCGATCAGCTTGTCCCATTTGCCGGGTCGAAGGTCGCCGTAGACGCCGGTCAATCGGAGACTGGCCGTTGCGAAACCCGGCGCTGCAAGATGTGCCAGACTGCGTTCGGCATCCAGTTTGACCTGACCATAAAGGGTCTCCGGCTTGTCAAGCATCCCTTCTTTCAGCGTGGTTCCAGGCGCGTGCTCTCCATAGGCGGCACGGCTGGAAATGAAGATGCAACGCCGTGTGCCGGCGCGTTTTGCCGTTTCGAAAAGCCGGACGCTGCCGTCCAGATTGAAGCGCCTGAACGTCTCCGGGTCGTTACCCTCCCCACCGCGGTATTTGCCGGGCACGTGGTGGAAGGCGGCGTGAACGAAGAAATAGGCGTCGTCGAAGGCTTCGATATGATCGTGGGCCGGATCGAGCGAGAGCGGGGCGAACTCGACCGGGCGCGAAAAGAAGCGTGGCAGCGGCGCGTGGCGGCCGCCGATGATCACGGTATAGCCGCCGGCGAGCAGTTCTTCGACGATGTAGCGTCCGACGAAACCCGTTCCGCCCGATACCAGTACCTTCATGCCGCCTCTTTGGGGTTGGCCATTGCCGAGATATCCGGCGGATCATCGCCGGCATAGAACGCGTGCCACAGGTCGATCAGCGGCCGCAGTTTCTCGGCCTTCGGATGATTCGCCTCCCATGGCTTCTCGTACTGGTAGTGCAGGACGGAAATGCTCTGCCAGTCCCAAAGCCGAGGCATGGTGAACCATACATATTGGAGCATGTTGAAATAGACCGGCAGGCCGTGCCAATCCGGGAAAAAATCCTGCAGGAAGGTCTGGTCCGTCCGCTTCCAGAACATGCCTGGCTTATCCAGTCGCTCCAGCATGCGCTGAAACGTGGCTTCGGACGGTTGCGCGACGAAGACGCCGGAATTCAGTCGGTGGAAGTCTGCAAGAGATTCGTAGACATTCGGCGCGGCCGAAAACTCCGGATAGCGAAAGAGCTTGTCGATGTTGCGCAGCACGATCGCATCGGCATCGATGAAGACGCAGCTGGTGTACTCGGTCAGCTGCCAGAGGCGCAGCTTGCAGAAGTTGTCGAGCGGCGAGTGAAACGCCGGCTTGCGTCCCTTCGTGAAGGGGGCCGCGGCGTGCAGATTGGATCGAGCATGGCGCTCATTGAACGCGGCTGACAGCGGCATATGCTTGACCGGCACCAGGCGGCAGTCGAGCTGCAGGAGCGGGGCAAGGCTGGCCAGCTCAGCGCCTGGCGTATGGAGGATGACGATGTCGGCAGGGGTGTCGGTTCGGCGCAACGACGCCGCGAGCGCCTTGGCACCCATGGCGTAGTCGTTGTTGGTGACGAGGGTGACGTAGGCGTGCCGCAGGGACTCACTCATGAAACGGACTTCAGCCTCTTGCCTTCCGGATCGTGGTTGATCGTGGCGGCAATGTCTTTCGTCCAGGCGGAAACGGCGGGCACGCGCGACCGATCGACGCGATAGCTAAACTTCTTGGCGACGTCGACGATTTCACTGAGAAGCCCCGCCCGCAGGGTGATCGGATCGAGGCCAAGATTACGGAACTTCTCGTTCTTGACGATAAGCTCATTCTCCGGCGCCTCCTTGCGCGGGTTCGGCAGCCAGGCGATCTCGGCACCACTCATCTTGGCGATCATTTCCGCCAGATCGCGCACGCGATGCGTCTCCGTCATCTGGTTGAAGATGTCGACACGGGCGCCGCGGGCTGGCGGATTGTTCAACGCCAGCTCGATGCAGCGTACGGAATCCTGGATGTGGATGAAGGCGCGGGTCTGGCCGCCGGTGCCGTGAACGGTCAGCGGGTATCCAATCGCCGCCTGGATCAGGAACCGGTTCAGCACGGTGCCGTAGTCGCCATCATAGTCGAAGCGATTGATGAGTTGGGCGTGCCGGCGCGTCTGCTCGGTGTGCGTGCCCCAGACAATCCCCTGGTGCAGGTCCGTGATGCGCAGACCGTCGTTCTTGGCGTAGAAATGGAAAAGCAACTGATCCAGGCACTTGGTCATGTGATAGATCGAGCCGGGATTGGAAGGATAGAGGATTTCCTGGCTGACGGTCTCGCCATCCGCCGTCTCGATGCCAACGGGCAGATAGCCCTCGGGGATCGCCGCCCCGACCGTCGAATAGCCGTAGACGCCCATCGTGCCGAGGTGGATCAGATGCGCGTCGAGCTGGAGTTCGACGAGCGCATTCAGGAGGTTATGGGTGGCGTTGACGTTGTTGTTGACGGTGTAGTTCTTGTGGCGGTCGCTCTTCATGGAGTAGGGGGCGGCACGCTGCTCAGCGAAATGAATGACGGCATCCGGACGGTTTTCGGCCAGCCACGTCTTCAGGAGCTCGTAGTCCTTGGCGAGATCGATCAGGTTGAAGTGAACGCGCCGGCCAGTTTCGGCGTGCCAAATGCGCGTGCGCTCCTGGATCGAGTCCATCGGCGTCAGCGACTGGACCCCGAGTTCGGTGTCGATCCACCGTCGCGAGAGATTGTCGAGGATATGGATGTCGTGTCCCGCGTCGGAGAGATGCAATGATGTCGGCCAGCCGATGAATCCGTCTCCGCCCATCACTGCAATCTTCATCGGCTCGTCTCCTGCTTGATTGTCTCTGTCAAAAAATACTTAGGAAGCGTGACAATTGTTCAATGCTTGCAAGGCGGAAAGTCTTCCGCCAAAGAGGGCGCGTGACTTTGGAGAAAATTATGGCGGACAACGGTTTTTCGATTTCGGGTGAACTCACGGAAACGGGTCACCGGCTCCTGCAGCGCGTCTATTACGAGGACACGGATTTTTCCGGTCTCGTCTACCATGCTCGCTATCTGCACTTCCTCGAGCGCGGCCGCACCGATTACCTCCGTTGTCTCGGCGTCGAGCAGCGCGAACTCATCAATGCGGACGAGGAGGGGCTTGTCTTCGTCGTCCACCGCATGGAGATCGACTTCAAGCAACCGGCGCGGATGGATGACATCCTGATGGTGCTGACCCACACCGAAAAAGCAGGTGGCGCCAAGATGGTCCTCAATCAGGAAATCCGGCGCGGCGAAACGCTGCTGATCGCCGCCAAGGTGATCATCGCCGTCATCAACGCCAATGCGAGGCCGCGACGACTGCCCGAAGCGCTTGCCGAGAGATTTCTGGAAGGCAGCAAGCCGCTCCGTGGACCGTGAGCCTTTGCGGCCGCAGCCCGATCCCGCCGTTTCAACATCGTTTGCCTGCGGCGATTCGCGCAGGTTGATCGCGAAGCAATGAAAAGACGCTGGATTCCGGCCTTGCATAAACATGAGTTTTGTGTGAAGGAATTCGCGCGCTGGAAGTTAAGCGCTGTTGTGGTCATCGACCTAGATCTGACCAAGTAATCCAAGGGATAACTCTTTCGCCGATAGTTTCGCTGTCATGATCTGGCGCTAACGAACTGTTAACCATAATAGTGTCTTACTCGGATTGTCAGAGTTTGTGCGGTGCACGCCTTCCTTTGACCAAATTTGACGGCAAGGAAGGCGGATAAGAGCTTGGAAGCTTGACCAGGGCTTTGGGCGGCCGCCAGACACTTCTTGCGAGATCACTTTGTGCCGCCCGGTCAAGTACCGGGCGTTTGGATTCGGGGATTTTGGATCAATGGAACAAGTAGGATTGGCAGCAGCAACGGCCGACGTCAGCCTCTGGTCGCTGTTTATGCAGGCAGGTCTCGTCGTCAAGCTGGTCATGCTCGGGCTCATCGCAGCCTCGGTCTGGACCTGGGCGATTGTCATCGACAAGTATCTGGCTTACGGCCGCGCGCGGCGCCAGTTCGACAAGTTCGAGCAGGTGTTCTGGTCGGGTCAGTCGCTGGAAGAGCTTTATCGGACGCTGTCGGAACGCAACAACACCGGCCTTGCCTCGATCTTCGTCTCTGCCATGCGCGAATGGAAGAAGTCGTTCGAGCGCGGCGCGCGCTCCCCGATCGGTCTGCAGATGCGTATCGACCGCGCCATGGACGTCACGCTCGCTCGTGAATCCGAATTCCTCTCAGCCCGTCTCGGCTCGCTGGCGACAATCGGTTCTGCCGGTCCGTTCATCGGCCTCTTCGGTACGGTCGTCGGTATCATGACCTCGTTCCAGGCGATCGCCGGCTCGAAGTCGACGAACCTCGCGGTCGTTGCCCCTGGTATCGCGGAAGCGCTGCTCGCAACCGCAATCGGCCTTGTTGCCGCTATCCCAGCCGTTATCGCCTACAACAAGTTCACTGCCGATGCCGGCAAGCTCTCTGCTCGCATGGAAGGCTTCGCGGATGAATTTTCTGCCATCCTTTCGCGCCAGATCGACGAGAAACTGCAGCCGCGTCAGGCCGCGCAGTAATCGACGGGAACGGAATCAACGATATGGGTATGGGTGCTCCAAGCGGTGGCGGTAGCGGCAGTGGCCGCGGTGGTCGTCGTCGCGGTGGCCACAGAGGTGGTGCCATCTCCGAAATCAACGTGACGCCGCTCGTCGACGTTATGCTCGTGCTTTTGATCATCTTCATGGTCGCCGCACCGATGATGACCGTCGGCGTGCCGGTCGATCTGCCGGAAACGCAGGCGAAGGCGCTGAATTCCGAAACGCAGCCGATCACGATCTCGGTCAAGAATGACGGCCAGGTCTTCCTGCAGGAAACGCCGATCCCGGCCGAGGAGATTGCCGCGAAGCTCGAGGCGATCGCAACGACCGGCTACAATGAGCGCATCTTCGTTCGCGGCGACGCGACCGCGCCTTATGGCGTGATCGCCGACGTCATGGCCCGCATCCAGGGTGCCGGCTACAAGAACATCGGTCTCGTGACGCAGCAAAAGAAGGACCAATAGCAAACGCTATGAAGGCCAGTATCGTCACATCTGCGGCTCTGCACTGTGCACTGCTTGCCTGGGCACTGATCTCGATCGGCTCCCCGGAGCAGTTCAAAGTCGAGGATTTCGAGGCGATGCCCGTCGATCTCGTGCCTGTCGAAGAGATGTCGCAGCTGCAGCAGGGTGACAAGACGGCGCCCCCGAAGGAAAAGGCGGCGCCGAAGCCGACGACCAAGCCGGCGACAGTCGATAACGCGGAAAACATGGGCGATAACAATATCGACCTCAAGACGCCGCCGGTCCCGAACGCCAAGCCCAGCAACAATGAGAGCGCCGCTGCCCCGAAGGCGGCCGAAAAGCCTCTTCCGCAGAACGATCCCGTGCCCAACGAGGTGAAGGAGATCGTGAAGGAGGAGACGGACGTCGAGCCGAAGCAGGTCGCTTCCATCACGCCGCCGAAGCCGGAAATCACCCCGCCGACCCCGACGCCGCCGAAGGCTGAGGAACCGCCGCAGGAACAGGCCGAGCCGCCGAAGCCGGACGCTGAGGCGCTGCCGGACAAGGTTCCGACTCCGGTCGTGAAGCCGCAGCCAAAACCACCGGAACAGAAGCCAGCCGAAAAGCCCCCGGAAAAGAAAACCGAGGACCAGGCGACGGCCGACGACAAGCCGACGGACAAGAAGAAGGCTGAGAAGAAGCAGGAGAAGGCCAAGTCTGCCTCTTCCAAGCAGAGCGATTTCAACGCTGACGATATTGCGGCTCTGCTGAACAAGCAGGATCCTTCTTCCGGCGGTGCCAAGCGCTCGACAGAAGTTGCGTCACTCGGTGCGAAGAAGACCACGAGCGGCTCCAAGCTCTCGATGAGTGAGATGGACGCGCTGCGCAGCGCGATTGCCGGCAACTGGTCGGTTATCCCCGGGATGGAAGGCGCAAGCGAAGTTCGCATCAAGGTCCACATGAAGCTAGACCCTGATGGCAACATCATCGGCTCACCCGATGTTGAAGCGACCGGCGGCACAAACGAGGCGACGCGGATGGCGTTGGCAAGCGGTGCCAAGCGCGCCGTCATGAAGTCGTCGCCCTTCACGAACCTTCCGAAAGACAAATATGACGCCTGGGGCGAAGTTATCGTCAACTTCGATCCTAGCGATCTAGCCCTTTAAAATGCTGAAAGGCTTGTCCTCCATGACCAAGTGTTCCCTCATCCGCGCCTTGATGGTCGCCGTCGGCATGATAACCACTGCGGTTGTCGCCACGCCGGCGAACGCGCTTGTCGAAATCAACATCAACAAGGGTAACGTCGAGCCGCTGCCGATCGCGATCACTGACTTCCTGCAGGGTGACATGGGCGCGCAGGTATCGCAGGTTATCGCTGCCGATCTCCAGCGCTCCGGCCTCTTCGCGCCGATCAACAAGAACGCCTTCATCGAGAAGATCTCCAACCCGGATGCCGCTCCGCGCTTCGAGGACTGGAAGGTCATTAATGCACAGGCCCTCGTCACCGGTCGCGTGACGCAGGAAAGCGACGGCCGCCTCCGCGCCGAATTCCGCCTTTGGGATACGTTTGCCGGCACGCAGATGACCGGTCAGCAGTTCTATACGCAGCCGGAGAACTGGCGCCGCGTAGCCCATATTATCGCCGATGCGATCTACAAGCAGATCACCGGCGAGGAGGGCTACTTCGATACCCGCGTCGTCTTCGTGTCCGAATCCGGCACCAAGCAGGATCGCAAGCGTCAGCTCGCCATCATGGACCAGGATGGCTTCAACGTCCGCATGTTGACGAACGGCAGCGACCTCGTTCTGACGCCGCGCTTCTCGCCGAACCGTCAGGAAGTCACATACATGTCCTTCGCCAACCAGCAGCCGCGGGTCTACCTGCTGCAGCTTGAGACGGGACAGCGCGAGGTCGTCGGCAACTTTCCGGGCATGACCTTCTCGCCGCGCTTCTCGCCCGATGGCCAGAAGGTCGTGATGAGCCTGCAGCAGGAAGGCAACGCCAATATCTACACGATGGACCTGCGTTCGCGCACCACGACGCGCCTGACCTCGACAGCCGCGATCGATACGTCGCCGTCCTATTCGCCGGATGGCGGGCGCATCGTGTTCGAAAGCGACCGCGGCGGCAAGCAGCAGATCTACGTCATGAACGCCGACGGCTCCGGCCAGACGCGCATCTCCTTCGGTGACGGCAACTACTCCACACCGGTCTGGTCTCCGCGCGGCGATCTGATTGCCTTCACCAAGCAGTCGGGTGGCAAGTTCTCGATCGGTGTGATGAAGCCGGACGGTTCGGGTGAGCGCATCCTGACGACGGGCTTCCACAACGAAGGCCCGACCTGGGCGCCGAATGGCCGCGTCATCATGTTCTTCCGCCAGGCGGCGGGTGCCGGTGGTCCGCAGCTCTACTCGATCGATCTGACAGGCTACAACGAGCAACTCATCAAGACCCCGACCTACGCTTCGGACCCAGCCTGGTCGCCGCTTCTCGAGTAGTAAAGCTTGTGAACGTGCCTTTTTGTCGCCGCAAAAATCCCTGATTGGGGCGGCTGAGGGACAAATCAACCATCTGTTAACCATAATTCTTGAATGCCGATTAACCCAACGAGGTTACAGTCCGGCAACCTTAATCAAGTCGCAAGGAGACCGGCCATGAGCCGAATTCACACCCCGGCAATGAGCCGCATGCAGAATTTTGCCCGTAACCCCGTCATGATCGCGCTTGTCGCCGGTCTTGCTCTGGCCGGTTGCGCCAACAAGAAGAACATGGCGAACAGTGCAGGCGACCTCGGCCTTGGCGCCGGCGCCGCAACGCCTGGTTCCGCCCAGGACTTTACCGTCAACGTCGGCGACCGCATCTTCTTCGACACTGACTCCACCTCGATCCGCGCGGACGCTTCCCAGACGCTCGATCGTCAGGCTCAGTGGCTCGCCCGCTATCCGAAGTACGCGATCACCATCGAAGGCCACGCCGACGAACGCGGTACGCGCGAATACAACCTCGCTCTCGGTGCTCGCCGTGCAGCCGCCACCAAGGATTACCTTGCTTCGCGTGGTGTTCCGGCTCAGCGCATGAAGACGATCTCCTACGGCAAGGAACGTCCGGTTGCCGTCTGCGACGATATTTCCTGCTGGTCGCAGAACCGCCGTGCCGTTACCGTTCTCGGTGGCGCCGGTATGTAATTGCCGGGAAATATTACAATTTCGAAAGGCGGCTCCATCGCGGGCCGCCTTTTCTTTTTGAACACACTTTGGCCAGTTTCCGTTGCTTTTTGAAAGCAATTGGCAAAATCTCCTGTTCGCGCCAATGGGCGCGAAGAATCACAGGGACAGGACAAACCATATGAAAAAACTTGTCGTTGCGGGCATGCTGTGCCTCGCGGCCGTGGCCGGGGCGGGCCAATCGGCGAATGCGACGTCGCTCTTTGGGTGGCAGATCGGCGGCAAGGCTGCGGATCGGCAGCCGCAGGCACCGGTTGTAGACGTGCAGGCCGCCGGCGGCGCCGAAGTTCGCGTCCAGCAGTTGGAAGAGCAGCTGCGTCAGCTGAACGGCCGCATCGAGGAGATGAGCTTCCAGCTCCTGCAGATGCAGGAAACGATCCGCAAGGCGCAGGAAGACAATGAATTCCGTTTCCAGGAACTGGAAAAGGGCGGCGGCGGTAGTGCCGGCAGCAGCTCCAAGACGATGAAAAAGAGCGAGGCCAATGTGCCTCCTCCGGTTCAAGGTCAGGGCGGTGGTGACGATGTCGCCCGCGTTATCCAAGCACCGCAGGGAGCCGAGACGGCTCCCTCGACCGATGTTCCGGCAAACGATGGCCTCGGCCAGCCGCCGAAGCAGCTCGGTTCGATGGAGTTCGACCAGAACGGCAATCCGATCGGTGGCTCGGTCAACGAGGGTGCCACAGTTGGATCCGGCCCGCTTCCGGGCGTCGATTCCGGCCGCTCGTCGCAGACTGCCTCGCTCGGCAGCGAAGCCGACCAGTACAAGGCTGCCTATGGCCACGTCCTCTCGGGTGACTACTCGACGGCCGAGCAGGAGTTCACTCAGTACATCGCTCAATACCCGAGCAGTGCTCGAGCAGCCGATGCCAATTTCTGGCTTGGCGAGGCGCTCTACTCGCAGGGCAAGTACAACGAGGCCGCCAAGACGTTCCTCGATGCTCACAAGAAGTATGGCAGCTCTGAAAAGGCGCCGGAAATGCTGCTGAAGCTCGGCATGTCGCTTGCCGCGCTCGACAATATGGAAACCGCATGCGCCACGCTGCGCGAAGTTTCGAAGCGTTATCCCAAGGCTTCTCGTGCCGTGATAACCAAGGTTGCCAGCGAGCAAAAGCGTCTCGCCTGCTAAGGACTTCCGGTTTGCGCCCGGACGGCCCCCTTCTACCCGAGACGGCAGCACGCCGTTTTCTTGACTCGCTGATCAAGCCCTCGCGCATCCTTGTCGCGATTTCGGGTGGAAGCGATTCAACCGGCCTGCTTCTGGCGCTCGCCGAAGCACTCGAGGCCGCGCCCAACTCGAAAATATCCCTTTGTGCCGCAACCGTCGACCATGCGTTGCGCACAGACTCGGCCGAGGAGGCGCACCAGGTTGCAGCCTTCTGTCGGTCGCTCGATATTCCGCACCTCACCAAGACATGGCGCGGTGAAAAGCCCAAGACTGGTACGATGCTGGCGGCACGCGAAGCCCGTTACGCTCTGCTTGCCGATGCCGCTGAAAGCCTGAACGCAGATATTGTCGTGACCGCGCATACAGCCGACGATCAGCGCGAGACACTCGCCATGCGACGGGAGCGTTCAGAACAGCCAAGCACCGGCATTGCCGATCTCGTTCTCTTTGATCGCCGCTTGTGGGTAGCTCGACCGTTGCTTGGTTGCCAGCGGGAGGCGATCCGCGATTACCTTCGCGCGCGGCAGGTCGCCTGGATCGACGACCCAAGCAATGAGGACCCGAAGTACGAACGTGTGCGGATACGGTCGCGCCTTGCTGAAGAGGCTGATGTTGTTCCGGCTCCGGACGAAGTGGGCGATTTACGAGCGGGCGTCGCCGTTTTGGCGGCTCGATGGTTGGATCAGTATTTCGTTTTACATTCTCCCTTGATCGGCCACGTGATCCCGGCCGGGCTCGTCGCCGAAAGGCAGATCCTTAGCTACGCCGTCGCCCGCCTTGCAGCGGTATTTGGTGGGCAAGCGTTCGCGCTCGGTCGCAAGCAGATAGACGATGTGCTGGCGTTTATCGAAAAAGGTGGGGTGGGCCGGATGACGGCGGGGAGGGTGGTTTTCGACCTTCGGCGCGACGGGCTCTTTCTCGTTCGCGAGAACCGCGGCATCCTGCCGTTGACGCTGGCACCCGCCACGCGCGCTGTCTGGGACGGCCGATTCCTGGTTGAAAACGCAGCTCATACGGAAATCGGCATCGTTGCTGGCAAAACAGTGGCACAGAGCGGTCAGCTACCTAGGGGCGTCGTCAGGCGGGCCCTGGTGGCCATCCCACGTATCGTCGACGTGGCAGGGCACGAGGCTCCTGGCAGTATTGCGGAGAAAGTCCGGATCACAGCCTATTTTTCGCCCTTCGACCGTTTTTTGACACGATTTGATTTCATCTTTGCGCAGAGCCTTGCGGCTACCTTTGGAACACGCCCCTATCCAAAACCGCCTTTAGGTCGTATTGACGGAAAATCTATCTAACAGTCCAGTTTGCCTTGGCAATCACCTGCGGCAATCCTATGTTAGAGGCCAAATAAGACGGTCGCCATGAGGCGGTTGTTCCAGTGCTGGGGAGTTCGATGAACCCTAACTTACGTAATTTCGCCTTGTGGGCAATCATAGCGCTTCTGCTGATTGCTCTGTTCAGCATGTTCCAGACGTCGCCGGCGCAGACCAGCTCCCGCGAAATCCCTTACTCGCAGTTCCTGCGTGAAGTGGATGCGGGCCGCGTCAAGGAAGTCGTCGTCACGGGCAACCGCGTTTCCGGCAGCTATGTTGAAAACGGCACCACCTTCCAGACCTATACGCCAGTCGTTGACGACAACCTGCTCGATCGTCTGCAGCAGAAGAATGTTCTCGTTTCCGCGCGCCCGGAAACCGATGGTTCGTCGGGCTTCCTGAGCTATATCGGCACGCTGTTGCCGATGCTTCTGATCCTTGGCGTCTGGCTGTTCTTCATGCGGCAGATGCAGGGCGGTTCGCGCGGCGCGATGGGCTTCGGCAAGTCCAAGGCTAAGCTTTTGACCGAAGCGCATGGCCGCGTGACCTTCGATGACGTCGCAGGCGTGGACGAAGCCAAGCAAGACCTCGAGGAAATCGTCGAATTCCTGCGCGATCCGCAGAAGTTCCAGCGTCTCGGCGGCAAGATTCCGCGCGGTGTTCTGCTGGTTGGCCCTCCCGGTACCGGTAAGACACTGCTCGCCCGCTCTGTCGCCGGTGAAGCAAACGTTCCGTTCTTCACGATCTCGGGCTCCGACTTCGTCGAAATGTTCGTCGGCGTCGGCGCGAGCCGTGTCCGCGACATGTTCGAACAGGCCAAGAAGAATGCGCCTTGCATCATCTTTATCGACGAAATCGATGCCGTCGGTCGCCACCGTGGCGCCGGTCTCGGCGGCGGTAACGACGAACGCGAGCAGACGTTGAACCAGCTGCTGGTCGAAATGGACGGCTTCGAGGCAAACGAAGGCATCATCTTGATCGCGGCGACCAACCGGCCCGACGTTCTCGATCCGGCGCTTTTGCGTCCGGGCCGTTTCGACCGTCAGGTCGTCGTTCCGAACCCCGACATCGTCGGCCGCGAGCGTATCCTCAAGGTGCATGCCCGCAACGTGCCGCTGGCACCGAATGTCGATCTCAAGGTTCTGGCGCGCGGTACGCCCGGCTTCTCCGGTGCCGATCTGATGAACCTCGTCAACGAAGCTGCCCTGATGGCTGCGCGCCGCAATAAGCGCGTCGTCACCATGCAGGAGTTCGAAGACGCCAAAGACAAGATCATGATGGGCGCCGAGCGCCGCTCTTCGGCGATGACCGAAGCGGAGAAGAAGCTCACGGCCTATCACGAAGCTGGTCATGCGATCACAGCGCTCAACGTTGCCGTCGCCGATCCGTTGCACAAGGCAACGATCATCCCGCGCGGCCGCGCGCTTGGCATGGTCATGCAGCTCCCCGAGGGCGATCGCTACTCGATGAGCTACAAGTGGATGGTCTCGCGCCTCTGCATCATGATGGGCGGCCGCGTCGCCGAAGAGCTGACGTTCGGTAAGGAGAATATCACTTCGGGTGCATCCTCGGACATCGAGCAGGCCACCAAGCTTGCCCGTGCGATGGTGACCCAGTGGGGCTTCTCCGACGAACTCGGCCAGGTCGCCTACGGGGAGAACCAGCAGGAGGTCTTCCTCGGCCATTCTGTTTCGCAGTCGAAGAATGTCTCCGAAGCGACAGCCCAGAAGATCGACAATGAAGTGCGCCGCCTGATCGACGAAGCCTACACTCAGGCTCGCGACATCTTGACGGACAAGCACGACGAGTTCGTTGCGCTTGCCGAAGGCCTGCTCGAATACGAGACGCTGACTGGCGAGGAAATCAAGGCGCTGATTCGTGGCGAGAAGCCGTCGCGCGATCTCGGTGACGATGCACCGCCCAGCCGCGGCTCTGCTGTGCCGAAGACCGGTACGCGGCCGGTGGCAAAGGGTGACGAGCCGGAAGCCGGCTTGGAGCCGCAGCCACATTGATTTCTCTTGAAGAATGACGGCAAGGCCGGGGTCCATTCTGGACGCCGGCCTTTTGCGTCGGTAACGCGATGTAATGGGTTTTCTTGCTAATTTACGTGATGGTCACCGCGATTTGTGTCATGCCGGTGACATAGCGAGGCCTCATTTGGGGCTCTTGTAGCGATATTCCGCCTGTGGCGGCTGATTTTTTGCAAGTGATGATGCGCAGCCTGAAGGCGCGCCAAGGCACAGGGGTGCATATGAAAAGACGCTATTTCGGTACGGATGGCATTCGCGGTCAATCCAACGTGTTCCCGATGACACCGGATCTTGCGATGCGGGTCGGCATTGCAGTTGGGACGATCTTTCGCCGAGGCAACCATCGTCACCGCGTCGTCATAGGTAAGGACACGCGCCTTTCAGGCTACATGTTGGAAAACGCGATGGTTGCCGGCTTCACCGCCGCCGGCGTCGATGCGTTCGTTCTCGGTCCTATCCCGACACCGGCCGTTGCGATGCTGACGCGTTCGCTGCGCGCCGACATTGGTGTCATGATCTCTGCCTCCCACAATCCCTATCAGGACAATGGCATCAAGCTCTTCGGGCCTGATGGCTACAAGCTTTCCGACGATCTGGAATCGCAGATCGAAGACCTGCTTGAAAAGGATCTCTCCACGCAGCTTGCGAAGGCCGATGATATCGGCCGCGCCAAGCGCGTTGACGGCGTTCACGACCGCTATATCGAGCATGCCAAGCGTACGCTGCCGCGCGACGTCACATTGCAGGGCTTGAGGATCGCGATCGACTGCGCAAACGGGGCCGCCTACAAGGTGGCGCCTGCCGTGCTCTGGGAGCTCGGTGCTGATGTCGTGACCATCGGCAACGAGCCGAACGGCACGAACATCAACCTCAATTGTGGCTCCACGAGCCCGGTCGCGCTGCAGAAGAAGGTCGACGAAGTGCGCGCCGATATTGGCATTGCGCTCGATGGCGACGCCGACCGTGTCATCATCGTCGACGAGAACGGTGCGGTCGTCGACGGTGACCAGCTGATGGCCGTTATCGCCGAAAGCTATGCCGAGAGCCAGCAGCTTCGCGGCGGCGGTATCGTCGCGACGGTCATGTCGAATCTCGGGTTGGAGCGCTTCCTCGGCGATAAGGGACTTGGTCTTGTGCGTACGATGGTCGGTGACCGTTACGTTGTCGAACACATGCGCCAGCACAACTACAATGTCGGCGGCGAGCAGTCCGGCCACATCGTGCTGTCCGACTATGGCACGACAGGCGACGGTCTCGTGGCGGCCCTGCAGATTCTTGCTGCGGTCAAGCGGACCGGCAAGACGGTGAGCGAAGTTTGCCGTCGCTTCGATCCGGTGCCCCAACTGCTACGCAACGTCCGCATCTCCGGCGGCAAGCCGCTGGAGGATATCCTGGTGCAGAAGGCGATCGCCGATGCAGAGGCCGAGCTTGCCAAGAACGGCCGCCTCGTCATCCGTCCGTCCGGCACCGAGCCACTGATCCGTGTCATGGCCGAGGGCGACGACCGCGCCCAGATTGAACGCATCGTCAATGATCTGACCGGCGTGATCGGTGGGGTGCGCGACGCGGCGTGAAGGCGGCCGCGCATGCGGATGTCGATTCGACCCCGCTATGCACTTTTTTGCCTAAGGTCATGATGAATATCTTGTAAACTTAATCGGACATTAACTCTGATTTGTAAGACTTCGGGACGAATAAGAGCCGTATGCGGTCGATTGGCACGCGGACTATTTGTGTTCCTGGAGAATTATTATGAAGAGATTTTTGATTGCCGTGGCTACGGTGCTGGTGGGAACTACCCCAGTTCTCGCGGCCGATCTCTATGTTGACCCGCCGGCACCGGCGCCTGTCTTCGGCGGATGGTATTTGCGCGGCGAATTGGGCATGAGCAACCAGCGTCTTGGCGGGTTGCAACAAGAATTGTTTGACGAAGTCGAGCTCCATCCATTTCTGGACGATGGCGGCTTCGACAGCGCGCCGTTGGGTGGCCTGGGTGTAGGCTATCAATTCAACCAGTGGCTACGCGCTGACGCGATCGTCCAGTATCGCGGCAAGGCCGACTTCTCCGCACTCGATCGTTATGGACACACCGATGCATCCGGGACGGCTGTTTGGGATGGCACCAATGACTATGACGGTGCCAAGTCGGAATGGCTGCTGATGGCCAACGCCTATGTCGATCTGGGCACCTGGTACGGCATCACGCCATATGTCGGAGCCGGTATCGGTACCTCTCGCAACACCATCTCCGGTTTCAGGGACATTAACGTCCCGACGCAAGGCGTCGCTTATGCCGATAGCGACTCCACCTGGAACTTTGCCTGGGCGCTGCATGCGGGCCTCGGCTATCAAGTGACAGACCGTCTTACCGTCGATTTCGGTTATACCTACCTTGATCTAGGCGATGCAAAGACCGGCCGGATCCACTCCTACGACAACACGGTGGACACCGGGCCGATGCATTTCAACAACATTACCTCGCACGATTTCAAACTCGCCTTGCGCTACTCATTGCAATAACCAGCCACGTTCTTTGTTGCATGAGTTCTCACTTACAAGGCTGCCTTCACGGCAGCCTTTTTCGCGTGGGTCGAACGCTGATCGCAGTTAACGAATATGGTTAACCGCGCGTTAGCATCTCGCTGGAATAATGTCCGCGTAGTCAGTCATGCGGGCGTTCTATTGCCCGGCCGGGAATTTGCAATGAAATCGTCCAAAGTGATCCCCGCCACTGTCGCAAGCCTTATGCTGCTCGGCAGTCCGGTGGCGGCGGAAGAACCACTGATTACGGACGTACCGGAGGTTAGCATTGCCGGCAGCTCAATGACGACCGGATGGTATCTTCGGGGTGATCTCGGCTATGCGCCGTGGACGGGCAACGAAAAACCGACTTATCACGTCGGTGGTGCCGGCGACGGCGAGTTCGATCCGGCGCGCTTCTCCCAGCCCGTTTCCGGTGGCGTCGGGATCGGTTATCAATTCACCGACATCTGGCGCGCCGATTTAACGACGGATTTCTTCAAGAGCGATTTTTCCGGTACAGCACGCCTCGATCTGCCTTGTGCGGCCTCTGCTCCCGCCGGAACCGGTTGCGCCTACGGCACACGTGCCGATGTTCGGGCGTATGGCATCATGACAAACGGCTACGCCGACCTTGCGACCGTTGCCGGCTTCACCCCCTATGTCGGTGCCGGCTTGGGGATAACGAACGTCAGATGGGGGAGCGTGAGATCCCAACCGGAGTGCGTCGACGGCGCCTCGACATGCGCGGCAGCCACGTTCGCCCCACAGAATTTGAATGGCGAAAACAGCTGGCGCTTCACCTATGCCCTGATGGTTGGCGTCAGCTATGAAGTCGCCGATAACATCAAGGTCGATTTTGGCTATCGCTTTTCCGATATTGCCGGCGGCAGCATGTTTACAGGTCCCTACCCGGAAAGCGGGCGCGATCACGGGATGACCCGGCACGAGGTCCGTGTCGGCCTGCGCGTTGCTGGCTGGTAGGCCGGCCGATCCGCGACGCAATGACGCGTATAGACCAAAAATTTCTCTCGTTGCGCCGCCGACTGCTTGACTTCGATCTCACCGCCCTATAACGACGGCGGCGGGACACTCCTCCCCAACGAGGAGCTATCTATCTGGAAGGATAGCACATGGCGAAGACCGCAAAGCCGGACGTACGTCCGCAAAATACCCATTTTTCTTCTGGCCCTTGCTCGAAGCGCCCCGGTTGGTCGCTCGAAGCCCTTTCCGACGCGCCGCTTGGCCGTTCGCACCGCGCGAAGATCGGAAAGACGAAGCTCAAGCAGGCCATCGATCTCACACGTGAAGTGCTTGAAGTGCCCGCGGATTACCGCATCGGCATCGTTCCTGCCTCCGATACCGGCGCCGTTGAAATGGCGCTCTGGTCGCTGCTCGGCGAGCGTGGCGTCGATATGGTCGCCTGGGAAAGCTTTGGCGCCGGTTGGGTCACCGACGTCGTCAAGCAGCTGAAGCTGAAGGACGTTCGCAAGATCGAAGCCGGTTACGGCGAGTTGCCTGATCTTTCGACCATAGATTTCGACCGGGACGTCGTCTTCACATGGAACGGCACCACCTCGGGCGTTCGCGTTCCGAACGGCGATTTCATTCCCGCCGACCGCAAGGGTCTGACGATCTGCGATGCGACCTCGGCCGCCTTCGCGCAGAACCTCGATTTCGCCAAGCTCGATGTCGTCACCTTCTCCTGGCAGAAGGTTCTCGGCGGCGAGGGCGCCCATGGCGTCATCATCCTGTCGCCGCGCGCCGTCGAGCGCCTGACGACCTATGCACCGGCTTGGCCGCTGCCGAAGATCTTCCGCATGACCTCGGGCGGCAAGCTGATCGAGGGCATCTTCACCGGCGAAACCATCAACACGCCGTCGATGCTTTGCGTCGAAGACTATATCGATGCGCTGCTGTGGTCGAAGCAGGTCGGCGGTCTCAAGGGCCTGATGGCCCGCGCTGATGCCAATGCCAAGGTCATCGCCGACTTCGTCGCTGCCAACGACTGGATCGCCAACCTTGCGGTGAAGGCTGAGACGGCTTCGAACACCTCCGTCTGCCTGAAGATCACCGACAAGGACGTTCTGGCACTCGACGCCGACGGCCAGGCGAACTTCGCCAAGGGCATCGTCAGCCTGCTCGACAAGGAAGGTGTCGCCTATGACATCGGCCACTATCGCGATGCGCCGTCCGGCCTTCGCATCTGGGCAGGTGCGACCATCGAAACTGCTGACATGCAGAAGCTGATGCCGTGGTTGACCTGGGCGTTCGAGACCCAGAAGGCTACGCTTTCCCAGGTCGCTGCCTGAGTTGATCGCATCCGGCTCCGCCGAATGGGCGGAGCCTCGCATCCTGATTTCATCCATCGTTGAACTTTTTGAAGGAAGCCCCCAATGGCACCTCGCGTTCTCGTATCCGACGAACTGTCGGAAACCGCCGTCCAGATCTTCCGTGATCGCGGCGTCGAAGTCGATTTCCAGCCGCAGCTCGGCAAGGACAAGGACAAGCTCGCCGAAATAATCGGCAATTACGACGGTCTCGCCATCCGCTCCGCTACCAAGGCGACGGAAAAGCTGATCGCCTCCGCGACCAACCTCAAGGTCATCGGCCGCGCCGGCATCGGCGTCGATAACGTCGACATCCCGGCCGCATCGCGCCGCGGCATCATCGTCATGAACACGCCGTTCGGCAATTCGATCACCACCGCCGAGCACGCCATCGCGCTGATGTTCGCGGTCGCCCGCCAGCTGCCGCAGGCCGATGCCTCGACGCAGGCCGGCAAGTGGGAAAAGTCGAAGTTCATGGGTGTCGAAATCACCGGCAAGACGCTTGGCGTCATCGGCGCCGGCAATATCGGCGGCATCGTGTGCAAGAAGGCCATTGGCCTCGGCATGCATGTTCTCGCCTATGATCCTTTCCTGTCGGCCGAACGCGCGCAGGAAATGGGCGTCACCAAGGTCGAACTCGACGAGCTGCTGGCCAAGGCCGATTTCATCACCCTGCACGTGCCGATGACCGACAAGACTCGCGGCATTCTCGGCAAGGAAAACCTCGCCAAGACCAAGCCCGGCGTTCGTATCATCAACTGCGCCCGTGGCGGCCTGGTTGACGAAGCGGCACTCGCCGAAGCCATCAAGTCCGGTCATGTCGCCGGTGCAGGCTTCGACGTCTTCGAAGTCGAGCCCGCCAAGGAAAGCCCGCTCTTCGGCCTGCCAAACGTCGTCTGCACGCCGCATCTCGGCGCCTCGACCACGGAAGCCCAGGAAAACGTTGCGCTGCAGGTTGCCGAGCAGATGTCGGACTACCTGGTGAAGGGTGCCGTTTCCAACGCCATCAACATGCCGTCGATCACGGCTGAGGAAGCGCCGATCCTGAAGCCGTTCATCCGGCTCGCCGACGTTCTCGGCGCCTTCGTCGGCCAGGTCACGGAAGAGCCGATCAAGGAAATCGAAATTCTCTTCGATGGTGCGACCGCCACGATGAACACGCGCGCCCTGACGAGCGCGCTGCTTGCCGGCTTGATCCGCACGCAGGTTGCCGACGTCAACATGGTTTCGGCCCCCGTTATGATCAAGGAAAAGGGTATCGTTCTCTCCGAGGTCAAGCGCGACAAGACGGGCGTCTTCGACGGTTACATCAAACTGACTGTCAAAACCGACTCGATGACCCGCTCGATCGCCGGCACGGTGTTCTCGGACGGCAAGCCGCGCTTCATCCAGATCAAGGGCATCAACCTCGATGCCGACGTCGGTTCGCACATGGTCTACATAACCAACACCGACGTCCCCGGCATGATCGGTTTCATCGGTACGACGCTTGGTTCTGCTGGCGTCAACATCGCGAACTTCCAGCTCGGCCGTGACAAGCAGGGCGGTGATGCTATCGCACTGCTTTATGTCGATGGCCCGATCGGCGACGAGGTGCTTGCCAAGCTTACGGCGAATCCGGCGATCCGCCAGGCAAAGCCGCTGGTCTTTGCGGTCGATTAAGTGTTGCTCCCAAGGCAATGAGAAAGCCCGGCGCGGGAACCGGCGCCGGGCTTTTTCTTTTGTCTCTCGGTCGACCAAGTTGATCACTGTCACGCGGGCGACTATCGTTATCTTTTAGCGGTTTGTTCCAATATCAATTTCAGGAGCTTCCATGACAAAGTCAGCCGTCGCTATTGCCATTGCGCTCACATCGCTTATTGGGCTCTCTTCATGCGCAAACACCGCGAACGGACTTGCCAAGGATGGCAGGGAGGCGGGCAATGCGCTGGATGCCAGCACGCATCGCATTCTCAAGGCCGGCGCGAACTAAATCGCACTGCCGGCCCTCTGCCTGCGCGTAGCGTAGCCCGCCAGACCAAGCGGGCTCGCGATCACTGCGGCGTTGCCGGAGCCGGAGTAGCCGGGGCCGGAGCGGCGGGAGCTGCAGGGGTTGCCGGAGCTTCAGCGGGTGGGTTCGCTGCTGGTGGCGTTGCTGGTGTTGCCGGTGCAGTCGATGCAGGCGGTGGCGAAGCCGGCTCGGAAGCCGTCGGCGCTGGCGCAGCAGGTGCAGTCGTGGTCGATGTACTCTGTGATCTCGGCCAGTAGGTGGCTGCGAGGGCCACGATGACGACGATCGCTGCCAGCACAATCCATATGGTCTTGCTCTTCGACGCCGACGTGTTCATCGGGTTTGGTTTGTTGAAATCATTTGTCATGTTACTCCTCCTCTAAACGTTAACTCCCTGGCGCGTAAAATGTTCCAATACGCGCAAATCTCCGTGAATGCTCTATGAAGGCTGCCGGCGTGATGCGCTCGTATCGGCGGAAGCTCACAAGGGCTTGCAGGCGCCATCTTAGCGATTTTACAGTAACGAACCTCCAATTTACACTTGCTCGTGTCTCGCTTCGCACCGCCGCTTCGCGTGTATCTGGACCTTGACGGTGGGCGGGAGGCCAGGCTCGACAGCCTTGCTGCGGAGAATCTTTTCGATGTTGGAGGCCGGGTGCGAAGAGTATGACGGCAATCCTCTTTGCGGCTCTCTTCGCGAGCAATGCAGGCATGGCTGAAGCGGTAAGCGAACGAGCGGTGCCTGCGTGATCGGATTTCGCAGAGGATGGATCGCCGGTAACGGCGACCCTCACTCGACCGGTTTCAGCAGTCTCAGCGCATTGATGGTGACCAGCACCGTGGCGCCGGTATCGGCCAGAATGGCGGGCCAGAGGCCGGTAATGCCTGCAATCGTTGTCACCAGGAACACGGCCTTCAGGCCGAGTGCGATGGTGATGTTTTCGACGATGTTTCGCATGGTGCGCTTGGAGAGCGCAATCATTGCCGCAATGTCGCTGACGCGGCCATGCAGGATCGCAGCGTCAGCGGTTTCGAGCGCCACATCGGTGCCGCCGCCCATAGCGATGCCGACATCCGCGGTCGCAAGGGCGGGGGCGTCGTTGATGCCGTCACCGACCTTGGCAACGATCAAGCCGTCACGCTTCAACTCGTTCACGATGCGCTGCTTGTCCTCGGGCATCAGCTCGGCGCGTACCTCGATGCCGAGCTGCCTGCCAATGGCCTCCGCCGTGCGGTGATTGTCGCCGGTGAGCATCACGATCTTGACGCCTGCCTCAGTCAATTCCTCAAGGCCGGACTTGGCGTCATCGCGCGGTTCGTCGCGCATGGCGATGGCTCCCGCCAGCGTGTCGCCGACGATGAGCACGGACACAGTCTTTCCATCGTCATTGAGCGCGCTGATGCGGGTGGTCTGATCGGACGAAAGAGGAATTCGTTCGCCGGCAGCCTTGGGAGATCCGAAGAACACCGGCTGGCCCGCGACCGCCCCGGTGATACCTTTTCCTCCTAGAGCCTTGGCGTCGGTCGCTGCGGGGAGGGTGACCCCCGCCGCTGTTGCCCTTGCCAGGATCGCGAGCGCCAGCGGATGGCTAGATCCTGTCTCAAGCGCAGCCGCATACTTCAGGACTTCCGCTTCGTCTTTTCCAAAAGCGATCACATCGGTCACCTGCGGCTTGCCTTCCGTCAGCGTGCCTGTCTTGTCGAGGGCAACGGCGGTGACTTTGCCAAGGGTCTCAAGGACCGCGCCGCCTTTCAGCAGCAGTCCACGGCGCGCGCCCGAAGAAAGCGAGGCGGCAATTGCGGCCGGGGTCGAAATCACCAGGGCGCAGGGGCAACCGATCAGCAATATGGCGAGGCCCTTGTAGATCCACTCGTCCCAAGCGCCACCGGCAAGAAGCGGTGGCAGGATTGCGACAAGAGCAGCGGCGACGACCACACCGGGTGTATAGTAGCGAGAGAAACGATCGATGAAGCGCTCCGTCGGCGCCTTGGATTCCTGCGCCTCCTCCACCAGCCGGACGACGCGGGCTATCGTGTTGTCGGCGGCCGCCGCCGTCACCTTGACCCGAAGTGCCGCGTCACCGTTGACGGTGCCGGCAAAAACCATGTCGCCTTCGCCTTTGCGCACCGGCGTGCTTTCGCCGGTGACTGGCGCTTCGTCGATTGCGCTCTCGCCGGAAAGGACGGTGCCATCCGCTGCGACGCGGTCGCCCGGACGAACCAGAATAGTCGAACCGACAGAGAGGCTTTCGGCTGGCACTTCCCGGGTCGTACCGCCCTCTTCAAGGAAGGCACGCTTCGGTACCAGCGTCGTCAGAGATTGGATGCTCGCGCGCGCCTTGCCGGCGGCGACGCCTTCCAGCAGTTCGCCGACCAGGAACAGGAAGACCACTGCGGCGGCTTCCTCGCCGGCATCGATGACCACTGCGCCGACCGCCGCGATCGTCATCAGCATCTCAATCGAGAAAGGGGTGCCCGCGAAGGCGGCGACGACCGCGCGCCGAGCGATCGGAACAAGCCCGACGAGCATTGCCACGTTGAATGCATAGGGTGCAATTGCCGGCACAAGGTGACCAATAGCGTAGGCCACAACGAGCGCTGCGCCGGAAAGGATTGTCAGGCGGCCTTCCTTGCTTTGCCACCAAGGTCCGGCCATCGGGGCGTCGTGACCGTGCAGACCTTCAAGTGCGTCCGTCGCCTTTTTCCCTGCGGGTTCGTGGTCGGCATGATCATGATCAGTGTGGACATGATGGTGGTGGGCATGGCTCGTCGGTGGGGTTTCCGCCGGCGACCTTCCGACGAGTTGCGAGACGGAATAGCCAAGGCTCGTCACTTTCCGCTCGATGGCGACAAGGTCGCTGTTGCCATTGTGGCGTACGGTCATCGCTCCTGCCGTCACGGAGACCGAAACGTCTTCGACGCCTGGCATACGCCGCACGGCCGTATCGATCTTGGCTGCGCAGCCGGCGCAATCCATGCCGTCAACCCTGTAACGTTTCTCGACCGTTTCACCCATGATCCGCTTCCTTGTCACAAAGAAGCATCCTTCCTACATCCTCTAGCGACTAGAGGTGCAAGAGGAAAATCATGAAAAAGATTACGATCGGCGAAGCCTCCCGGAAAAGCGGCGTCAAGGTACCGACGATCCGCTATTACGAGAGCATCGGCCTCTTGCCAGAGCCGAACCGCAGCGAGGGCAATCAGCGCTCGTACGAGCTGGCAGATCTACGCAGGCTCGCCTTCATCCGTCATGCCCGAGAGCTTGGGTTCGAAGTGGAAGCAATCCGCACACTGCTGACCCTGCAGGACGATCCACATCAGTCCTGCGCTTCCGCCGACGCGATCGCCAAGGCCCGTCTGATCGAAGTCGAGCAGAGAATCCGCAGCCTGATGGCGCTGAAGGCGGAGCTGGAGCTAATGGTGGAAGGCTGCGGTCACGGTCGCGTCGATCAGTGCCGCGTCATCGAGGTTCTGGCGGATCACGGTCAATGTAGTCACCCGCACGACTGACGGTCGGATACCAGATCGGTAAGCTCCAACGAGACGACAATAGGCTGGAAGATATACTCCGTTGCACAATACAAAGGCGTTGCGCCTAAAGTTTGTGCGAACTATGATTCTGATTTTATTTAGCTTTTTTGTCTATAACCTGTCGATCCGCTGCCATTATTTTATGTGATTTCCTCATGACCGGTCTCCAGAAAGCATTTGTTCCGATCGATGCGCCGAATGATGATTTTCAGTCGCTGTTTGCAACCCATCCGTCGCCGATGTGGGTCTACGATCCCGGCAGCCTTCGCTTCCTGATCGTCAACAACGCTGCCGTCGATCTCTACGGCTATTCGCGCCAGGACTATGCGCGCATGACGGTCCTCGACATTAGGCCGGAGCAGGAGCGCAAGCGAATGCTCGATGCCGTGCAGCGTCGAACCGACATGGAACGCGCCGAGCGTTGGACGCATCTGAAGGCCAACGGCGAAACCCTTGAAGTGCTCACCTATGGACGGGCGGTTCGTTTTGACGGGCGGGATGCGATCCTGGCGATTGTTCAGGACCGGACCGAGGTCAACGCAGCCCAGAGGCAGGTGAGCGATACGCGCTCGATGCTCGACAGCATCGTCGACAACCTGCCCGTCGGCGTCTTCGTGAAGGATATGGAAGAAGACGGACGCTATGTCCTTTTCAACGAGGCGTGCGGTGGCATCGTCGGCTATGATCCGAAGGACATTGTCGGCAAGAGCGATCGCATCATATTCGACGACAGGCAAACGGACATCTTTCGCGAGCAGGACTCCAGGGCTCTTGGGGCCGGAACAACCATCAGCTTCGAGGAGACGATGCAGCGTGCCGATGGGACACCGCGGATTCTGCGGACGATCAAGCGTGCACTCCCTGCGCTGGATGGCGGAGCGCCGCGCTATGTACTCGGCATTTCCCACGACGTGACCGAGGAGCGATCGGTCGAGGCCCGCCTCGCTTATATGGCAATGCATGATGCACTGACCGGCCTGCCGAACCGCGCATTCTTCGCCGATCATATCCAACGGGAAGCACGGATTGCCACCGCGGAAAATCCGCTCGCGCTGCTTTACCTCGATGTCGACCATTTCAAGCACATCAATGACAGCAAGGGCCATGCGGCGGGCGATGCACTGCTCTGCCAGGTCGCCGCGCGTCTGATGCAACTGGTGGCGGACGGCGACCTCGTCGCTCGTCTCGGCGGCGATGAATTCGCGCTTCTTCTGTCTTCGGAGCAACGCGAGAGCATCGAACGCTTTGCCGAACGCCTGCTCAGGTCGTTATCGGCCCCGTTTGATCTCGACGGCGTCAACGAGCACGTCACCTGTAGCATCGGCATTGCGCTTGCGCCTGAGCATGCCGAGGACGACGATGTCCTGATGCGGAACGCGGACCTTGCGCTCTACGCAGCCAAGGAAAGCGGCCGCTCGACTTACCGCTTCTATCTGCCGGAAATGCGCCTGGAAGCAGAGCGCCGGCACATGCTCACGGCCGAACTTCACGAGGCGCTGCTTAAAGGTCAGTTCGAACTTCACTACCAGCCGATCGTGCAACTTGATGACGATGGCCTTGCGGGCTTCGAGGCCTTGATCCGCTGGCGCCATCCCGTTCGAGGACTGGTCCCGCCGATGGAATTCATTCCTCTCGCCGAGGAGACCGGCCTCATCGTTCAGATCGGTGAATGGGTGCTGCGCGAAGCCTGCCGCGCGGCGGCCGCCTGGCCTAGCCATTTGAAGATCGCGGTCAATCTCTCCGTGTGCCAGTTCCGGCACAACAGCCTGCTTGCGACGGTCGTCTGCGCACTCGACGAGACCGGCCTTCGTCCGGAACGCCTCGAGATCGAGATTACCGAATCCGTCTTCCTTGCCGACGTCGAGCAAAGCCTGCCGCTGCTGCGGGCATTGAAGGAACTTGGCATCCGCATCGCCATTGACGATTTCGGCACCGGCTATTCGTCCTTCAGCTACTTGCGGGCCTTTGCCTTTGATAAGATCAAGCTCGACCGCAGCTTCGTCTCTGGCATTGAAACGGATCCGGGCAATCTGGCGATCGTACGTGCGGTCGTCGGTATCGGCTCCGGCTTCAATGCGACGACGCTTGCGGAAGGGATCGAAACCGAGGAGCAACTGCAGAAATTGCGCGCCGAAGGCTTCAGCGAGGTGCAAGGCTTCCTGCTCGGCAGGCCGATGCTAGAGGCCGAGGCGCAGGCTCTGATCGAAGGCGGCGCCTCGCCCTTGCCAATCGGAGCTCGTGGCTGAAATCGATCGCATCGAAGGTGTCGGCGGTCATGCTGCGATAGCATTCCTGATGGCGCAGCAGAAAGAATGGCCGGGCGGTGATGCAACGTGGGCCTGCGTGAGACTTCCTGCCGGCAGCAACGGTGCGACGATGCTGCACGACATCAGTGTTGCTCTCAACGCTCAGTTAATCTCGGTTTCATCGGTGGAAGCGACTGACCTCGATGCCGCTGCCGACGGGCAAAAGCACACTGGTAATGCCCGGCTTAGCCCGGATAGCTTTGCCGTATTGCCTGACGTTCTCGTCGCCCGGGCGCAGCATGTTGTCGGCAACGACGATCGCGCCCGGATTGAGCTTGGGATAAAAAGCCTCAAGGCAAGGCAGGTACAAGTCTTTCCAGAGATCCACCAGGACAAAGTCGATGCCATCCATGAGTTCGCCGATCAGCTGGACTGCGTCGCCGATCCTGAAATCGATCCAATCGGCAAGCCCGGCCCTTGTCGCCATCTCCTTGGCATGTGTCGACTTGTACTCGTGCAACTCCATGGTGATCAGTTTGCCGCCTGCGGCCCGGGCAGCTTCCGCCAGCCAGATGCCGGAATAGCCGAAGGATGTGCCGAGCTCGAGCATGACCGGCTGCTTGAGGCTCTTGGCGAGAATGTTGATGAACTGCCCGGTTTCGCGGCCGACCGCGCGCAAGCGCATGTCCTGCCCTCCGTCGCGACCGCCGGGCGGAAGCTCGCGTGGGCAGTTTTGCTCCTCGCGGATCATGGCATGATAGGTGTCAAGCACGTCCTGGATCTTGCTATCCATGGTTCGTTCCTCGTTCGGGCGGCGTCCTGAGGTAAACCGCTCCAGAGCGGCCTGTCGGTTGGCGAGTTTTGACCGGCTGGAACTCCCGCGAAAGTTAAACTTTCGCAACAATCGACATTTGCTGGCGGCTGTTGTTGCAGAGCTTTGAGATGTCGACTACATCGGGTTCGTCAATGGCCCGGATATCCTGGCCACGTAAGCGTTAACGTCACTCAACGCGTATGATCGAACGGCTCTGCGGCTTCGATCTGCGCGACTGTGTCCTGCGGATCGAGGTGAAGAGCCTCTGAAGGACACAATGGATAACAATCAAAACCCAACTCACAGCCTGCCAGCTCCCCTGGTCGAACGGGTTCGTCACGAACTGCGTCGCCGCTCTCTGACGGTCGCCGAAGTCACCGACATCACGCCGGGCATGCGCCGCATCGTCCTCACGGGTGAAGATCTTGCGGACTTCGTCAGCCTGGCGCCCGATGACCACGTGAAGATTTTCGTTCCCGCGGCCGAGGGCGAAGCGCGCCGCGACTACACGCCACGGCGGTACGACAGCAATGCCCGCACATTGACCATCGACTTTGCCTTGCATGAGGCGGGTCCAGTGACCCAATGGGCGATCGATGCGTCTGCGGGCGATACGCTCTCAATCGGTGGGCCGCGCGGCTCAGCGGTGGTCTCCGCAAGTGTGACAAGGTGGCTGCTGGTCGGCGATGAAACTGCCCTACCAGCCATGGGACGTCGGATCGAGGAAAGCGACACCGATACAGTGATCACCGCGATCGCGGCGGTGACCGGTCCGGCAGAGAGACAGATCTTCGAAACAAAGGCGGACCTGTATATGCATTGGGCGGACCGTCCCCTTTCGGACGCGACGGACGCCCGGCCGCTCCTGAACATCTTGCGCAGTATAGACATCGAGCGCGGGACGTTCGTTTGGGTCGCGGCAGAGGCTTCGGTCACGCGTGCCGTCCGCGAGTATCTTGTGACCGAACGAAGCCATCCGCTGCACTGGATCAAGGCGTCCGGCTATTGGGTGAAGGGGAAGGCAGATACGACTGAGAAGTTCGACTAGAAGCGGGCTTTGAGGCAGGCGACGGCTCGCTGTTCCTTTGCCCTGTCGATTGACAGACTCTGTAAGCCGCAATAACCAGAGCGGGCCGAAAAATGATCGACCGGCTGGTTATTCGGGCCCTCGCACCAGCGGGAATTAGTCGCCAGAAGCGAACCCACGGCACCTGACCTTATCAAGAGGCGGTGCTGTGTCTTCGAAGAAAGCTTCTGGCGCAGTCCACGTCAGCGTGGAGAACAATAATGACCGATACAAAGACCCTGCTGATCGCCCAACTGCTGATCGCCTGCATGATGCCTTTTGCATGACGGGATTGTTTAGCTTCCTGAAACTTCAACTGACAGCCGAATGGTTGCACGAATGGCTGAAAGCTTTCTTCACCGCCTGGCCGCGTGTTCGCTACCGGGCACGCGGATTTTCGTTGTGAGGTTCGTCATTCATTCAATACGCCGGATCACCTGCTTCTGGCTTTACGAAGCACTTCTTAGTCGCTTCCTCAGCGGCAGCAGCGAAAGGCCGGCGAGCAGCGCGAAGGCCGCGCCGGCGAGGAAGGTCATCTGGTGTCCGCCCCAATCCCAAAGCGCACCGGCAAGTACGCTCGCGGCGAGAAGCGCGACACCGGCAATCAGGTTGAAGATGCCGAAGGCGGTTCCGCGCAGCTCGGCGGGTGCGGCATCCGCAACGAGGGTGGCTAACAACCCTTGCGTAAATCCCATGTGGAGACCCCACAGCAATACCCCGATCCCGAGGCCCGCCAACCCGGGAAGAAGCGCAAGGCTGAGGTCGGCGAGAACGAGAAGCACGAGCCCGACAATCAACAGTGTTATTCGGTCGACACGATCCGCCATGACGCCTGCGGGGTAAGCCGAGAACCCATAGGCAATATTCATGACGATCAGGACGATCGGCACGAACATGACGGGAAGTCCCATCTGTTGGGCGTCGAGGATGAGGAAGGCTTCGCTGAAACGTGCGAGCGTGAAGACTGCGGAGACGGCAACGACCAGCCAGTAGATCGCAGGCAACCGGACGAGTTCCGAGCCTCTAAGCGGCACCCGGGCGCGCCGTTGGTCAGCATGTGGCGGTTCCTTAACGACAAAGAGGATGATCGCGACGGAGCAGAACGCTGGGATGACCGCGATCCAGAAGACTGTCGAATAGTGCTCGGCGGTCCACCACATCAAAACAAGAGCCAGCGCTGGCCCAAGGAATGCGCCGACCGTGTCGAGCGACTGGCGCAGACCAAAACTTGCGCCGCGGATTTCCTTCGGGCTGATATCGGCGATCAGGGCGTCGCGCGGCGCCCCCCTGACGCCTTTCCCGATGCGATCTATGAAGCGGGCCGCCACCAGCCAGCCCAGCGACGGCGCCAGGGGAAACACGGGCTTTGTCAACGCAGCCATGCCGTAGCCCAGGGCGACAAGCAGCTTTCGCTTGCCAAGCCAATCGCTCAGTGCTCCGGAAAACACCTTGGTGATGGCGGCGGTCGCCTCGGCAATACCCTCGATCAGCCCGACTGCAAATGCCGAGGTGCCGAGGACGGCAACCATGTAGACCGGCAGCAGCGCGTGGATCATCTCCGAGGAGATGTCCATGAACAGGGAGACGAAGCCAAGAGCCCAGACGCCTTTCGGGATCGCCCGCAGGACCGCGGGTCTTGAACCGGCAACGTCGACCATGCGAACTACCTTTCACAAACTAACCCGCCATGGGTTTTTTGCTTTTGAAATCTGACGGCGACCTGAAGACTCTTCAGCTTGGCTGCTGCGGCATCGCCCCAGTTCAGTCGTTACATCTCAATTGCCCGGCAGCGCAAGCGGATGGAAAGTGTTGACATAGCCCATCCACCGTGGATCATATGGCTCATGGGGTCGCGATCACCCCACGAGGCGCCAGCCGAAGAGTCGCGTCCAACGAAACCGCTAAAACGGAGGGACGCGCCATGCCGTCATTCACCGAAATCTCGAGCGATAAACTGAACCGCCTCATCGGCACGCCGGGTGCGCCTGTCTTGATCGATGTGCGCAATGACGAGGACTTTTCCGCCGATCCCCGTCTCATCCCCGGATCAGTCCGCAGGCCATTCAAGGATGTGGTCCAATGGGGCGCTGAAATTCAAAGCCCGGCCGTCATCGTCTGCCACCATGGCGCCAAGCTCAGCCACGGCGTTGCCGCGCATCTTCGCGTCATGGGAGTGCAAGCCGAAACACTCGAAGGCGGGTTCGAGGCATGGATCAAGGCAGGCGGTCTCGCGGTGCCCGAGGATAAGCTGCCGTCTCGCAACGCGAAGGGGCGGACGGTTTGGGTCACGCGTGCCCGCCCGAAGATCGACCGTATCGCGTGCCCCTGGTTGATCCGCCGCTTCGTGGATCCCTTGGCCGTCTTCCTGTTCGTTCCCACCGCGGAAGTGCTGATGGTCGCCGATCGGTTTGGGGCAACACCCTTCGATATCGAGGACGTCTTCTGGAGCCACCGTGGCGATCGATGCTCGTTCGATATCATGGTGGAGGAGTTCGCCCTTCAATCCGGGCCGCTGCTTAGGCTTGCTACAATCGTCAGGGCTGCAGATACCGCAAGGCTTGATCTCGCGCCCGAAGCGGCAGGATTGCTGGCAGCCTCACTCGGGCTTTCGCGGATGTTTGCCGACGACCTCGAGCAATTGGAGGCAGGCATGACCTTGTACGATGCCTTCTATCGATGGTGCCGGGACGCGACCGAAGAGACCCACAATTGGCCCTCCGTGAAGAAGGGAAGCTGAGATGGCCAACCCTGTCACCGAGCCGCACGCGGAGGGCACGGCGGACAACACGAGCCACGGCATCTCGTTCGGCGAGGCGCTTCGCGTCTGGTTGCGCGTGGCGGCGCTGAGCTTCGGCGGCCCGGCCGGGCAGATCGCCGTCATGCACAGGATCGTCGTCGACGAAAAGAAGTGGATCGGCGAACAGCGCTTTCTGCACGCCCTGAATTACTGCATGCTGTTGCCTGGGCCAGAGGCGCAACAACTCGCGATCTACATCGGCTGGCTTATGCACAGGACGGCAGGAGGGCTTGTGGCCGGCATCCTGTTCGTTTTGCCCGGCTTCCTGTCCATCCTGGCCCTCAGCTACGTCTACGTGCTGTTTGGAAGCGTCGACGCCATCGAAGGCATGTTCTTCGGTCTCAAGGCCGCGGTGCTTGCGGTCGTCGTGCAAGCCGTCATTCGGATCGGGGGCAGGGCGCTCAAGAATCCTGCCATGGTCGCCATCGCCGCCGCCGCATTCATAGGGATCTTTGTTCTTCATGTCCCATTCCCGCTGATCATTCTGGCTGCGGCGATGATAGGTTTCGTGGGTTCCAAATCCGGCTCGAGCCTTTTCCAGGCAGGCAATGGCCACAAGGCAGCCTCCGGCCGTGTCCTGGCTGACGCCGACTCCGCTCTTGGCGAGGAAACGCCGGTCCATGCGCGGCCGAACCTGGTGTGGTCGCTGAATATCTCGGCTGTCTTGCTCACGCTTTGGCTCGGGCCGCTTCTGCTGCTTTATGCCTTCCGCGGCGGAGATGATGTGTTCACGCAGATTGGCGTCTTTTTCAGCAAGATGGCCGTGGTGACCTTCGGTGGCGCATACGCCGTGCTTGCCTATGTCGCGCAGGAGGCGGTTCAGCACTATGGCTGGCTGCGGCCGACGGAGATGCTCGACGGGCTGGGCATGGCCGAGACGACGCCAGGACCGCTGATCATGGTGCTCCAGTTCGTCGGGTTCATGGGCGCCTATCGCGATCCGGGCAGTCTCGATCCGATCACGGCCGCCACGCTGGCTGCGATCCTCGCGACGTGGGTGACGTTCGTACCGTGCTTCCTGTGGATCTTTCTCGGCGCGCCATTCATCGAAAAGCTCAGGGGCAATGCGGCGCTCGCGAGCGCGATGTCGGCCATCACCGCTGCCGTGGTCGGCGTCATACTGAACCTTGCCATCTGGTTCGGTCTGCACTTCCTGTTCACCGAGGCGCGCATCCATCGGTTCGGCCCCATATGGATCGAACTGCCCGTCTGGTCGTCGCTGGCCCTGCCTTCGCTCGTTCTCAGCGTCGCCGCAGCCATTGCGATCTTTCGGCTTAGACTGTCGGTTATTCCCACACTGCTCGGATGTGCTGTGGCTGGGATGGCTTGGAGGCTGTTCGGGATACTCTGAAACAATTGCGTAAGGGTTGAAATCTATCTCCGAGATCTCAGCAAATTCCCCGCCTCTTGCGCCGGAACCCAATCCTTTCTATATCCTCGCCAACGAAAGTCCGGCGGCCGATCCCGCGGACATGAAATCCGCCGGCTCTGATGGGCGGATCGCAGCAAGCTTAGAATTGGCAGCCACCCGTGAACACACTGGATTTTGACAAGAAGCCGGAAGATACCCGTGTTGTCGTCGCCATGTCCGGCGGCGTTGATAGCTCCGTGGTCGCAGGCATTCTCAAACGCCAAGGCTACGACGTGCTCGGCATTACGCTGCAGCTTTATGATCACGGCGCGGCCGTTCACCGCGCCGGTTCCTGCTGTGCCGGCCAGGATATCGACGATGCCCGTCGCGTTTGCGAGACGCTCGGCATCCCGCACTACGTGCTGGATTACGAGAAGCGGTTTCGTGACACGGTGATCAATCCGTTCATGGAAAGCTATGTCGCGGGCGAGACGCCGATCCCCTGCGTCTCGTGCAATCAGACCGTCAAGTTTGCCGACCTGCTCGCGACCGCGAAGGAACTCGGCGCCGACGCGCTGGCGACCGGCCACTACATCCGCTCGCGGCCCAATCCGGTGCCTGGTAATCCCGGCCGCCGCGCCCTTTATCGTCCTGCTGACGCCGACCGCGACCAGAGCTACTTCCTGTTCGCGACGACGCAGGAGCAGATCGACTATCTGCGCTTCCCGCTTGGCGGCCTGCCAAAGGCCGAAACCCGCAAGCTTGCTGAAGAGATGGGCCTTGTGGTCGCCAAGAAGGCTGACAGCCAGGACATCTGTTTCGTGCCGCAGGGCAAATATTCCGACATCATCAACAAGCTGAAGCCGAATTCGGCGCTTGCAGGCGAGATCGTCCATCTCGACGGCCGCGTGCTGGGGCAGCATGAAGGCATCCTGCACTACACCATCGGTCAGCGCCGCGGTATCGGCATCGCTACGGGCGAGCCGCTCTATGTCGTCTACCTCGATGCCCGGTCCCGCCGGGTCATCGTCGGGCCCAAGGAAGCGCTGGAGACACACCGCGTCTATCTGCGCGATGTCAACTGGCTCGGCGACGAGCCGCTTGCTGAGGCTGCCTCGGACGAAGGCTTCGCATGCTTTGCCAAGGTCCGCTCGACGCGTGCCCCGACACCGGCCGTCCTGCACGCCGATGCAAGCGGCATCTATGTCGATCTAGCGATCGGCGAAGCCGGCGTTGCACCAGGCCAGGCCTGTGCGCTTTATTCAGCGCCCGGCGACAACGCCCGCGTCTACGGCGGTGGTTTCATCGAGCGCTCCGAGCGGGAACCGGCAGCGGAAGCCTCGCTGAAGGCGCTGCTGGCCAGCCCCGTCGCCGCCTGAAAATGCCTGTGGCATTTTCTCGATCATGTGCTTGACACAAAGCCGAAGCGCACCTTATAAGCCGCTCATCCCACGGGCCACCGCATTGCGAACGGTACCGTTGACCAGTGGCGGAGTAGCTCAGTAGGTCAGAGCAGAGGAATCATAATCCTTGTGTCGGGGGTTCAAATCCCTCCTCCGCTACCATCTTTATTACAGATAGTTCTGTGTTTGACCGAGCCGGAAAGCTAAGCCTTTGTAGCCGGTCGCTTCATTGCGGAATTCTTCGAGATCATGATCAACGGACTTGACGTGTTGCCGCTTGTTGCGGCCGAATAGCGGTGGGCAATAGTCGTAAACTCGGCGCGACCAAGGTCCAATGCCGACCTTGCATCATTCACCTCTATTTCCGTTGCCAGGGTACTCCCGGTGGCTCGGGCCGGATGTTGAGGGGGATCGCGTCGGTTCGAACCAAAGGGAACTCGCAGTTCGGCTACCGCAGGCTGCGAGGCTTCCCTTTGAGACATCAAGAAAAGAAGTCGGACCTATTAGCGGGCCCCTGAGGCTGGTTCACAGGGTCTGGTCCATTCCTGAGGGTCACACGCCAAGTTGCTCGAAGAACGTGCACGCTTTACCTGCGACGGGCAGCCCGATCAATATACGCTCACTCCGTCTTACTCGCCACTGATGCTCAAGGCATCGGGCGCTAACGCATTGGCAAGCGCGATCGACAGGCCCTCACGCGTCCGGAAACCGGCTTCGATCAGGTCAAGTGCCGTGGCAATTACCGCCCGAGCGCACTCGCTTTCCGGGTCTATTTGGTTTGTTTGGCACCAGGCTTGGATGACGGACGCGAGGACTTCAACCTCTCCATTGTCCAGTGTGAATGTAGGGAATTGCATGGTGGCGTTCCCCCATAACGACAAGAGCGCTAGACCCTTGATCGAACCGTGCCGTGCATCTGGTCCAACACGATAGCCTACGCCTCATTCGCAAGACCGTCATTAAAAAAGCCTCGCGATCTTGGCGGGCCGAGCCCGTCGACGGAAAGGTCGCGCTCTCGCCCGGGTAGATGAAGAAACGGCGGTATTCGCCAGCACGGAAACTCTGCTGCCGCCGCATTTGTAAGAGCTGCTTCTTGCGCAATATCCAACGCGCCACTAGCATCGCATCGGGTGCAAGAGGGAGGCTGCGCGCTGAGGCGGGATCTACTGCTTCTTCTTGCGAGGGCATTGTATTTCGCGATCGTGATCATCGTCGAATTTTATTAGACCGGGAAAAGCGCCGAGGAGGGACAGCAGAGCATGTCGTACTTCGAAGAGCTGATACGCGCTAAGCGCTATTTTAATCGCTGGCTAAGGTATCGGTTGGCTGCTCCGCGAGTTCCAAAGTTGGAGCGCCTCTTTCTTGGAAAAGCCGTCGTGGTCGCTGGCTCCGCACCCTTTTCCACGAGGCCTCAGGGCTGGAACGATTCATTTCGCGTATTGACGATAAATGCCTCCCAGGTGGCGGCCCAAGGTTGGTTAACCCAGCCGCCTGACGCGACATTGATGCAGTTCAATCAGATTGAAGGGCTCAATGCGGCCGCGGTCGAGGTTCGCAAAGTGCTCCAACATAAGAAAACAGGACTACTTTGCGTTCTCAATTGGCGGCACGAGCTCGATCGGCTCGTGAGAGGACTTGATACATTCGACTACCGTTACAACGAATTGATGCTGATCAGCCGCCATGAGCGCATCGCCCTGATGCATCGGATGACGGGAAGACTGAATCTTGAATTGGAGGGTGAGGCCAAGTGGTCAAACGGCATCGTTGGCGCGGCTCTGGCACTCGCAAGTGGCGCGGCGAATGTGATTCTCACCGGCATCGATCCGCTCTCGAAGGGCCACCAATACAATTCGCTAAATCTTTCCCGCATGCATCGAGAAACCGACCTGCAAGCGCTTCAGATATTCCGTGAGCAGAGGCTCCCGGTCTTTACCGCCGACCCGCACGTCGCTCAGTCTACGAAACTGGCACTTTGGCCTCCTCGAGGGATCTAGCACTTCAACGTCCACGCAGTCTGACGAGCCGAGCCGGCGCGCCGACATAGATGCCGCCAGGAACCGTGGTTCCCTTGACGACGCTATTGGCTCCGATCACGCAACCGCGACCGATATGGGCGCCGGCCAATATCTTAGCGCCGGCTCCGATCCAGACGTCGTCCTCAATCACGACCGGTGCTTTCCGCAGCGGTTGGTCCTTTATGGGGGCAACCGGATCGTCGAAACCATGCTCGAAAGAAACAATGGCGGTTTGAGCAGCGATCCGTACGCCATTCCCGATGCGGATACCCCCGTGGCCGAGCAGTACCGCAAAGTCGTTGAGTGAAACATTGTTGCCGATCTCGACGCGTCCGCTCTGGGCGTCGATCACGACGCCGTAGCGCATCGAGACGCGATCGCCAATTGCTATCGTTCCTTTTCGCCATCTGAAACGTGGCCAATACAGCATTTTGGGTTTCGCTCCGATCGTGAGGCGCCCACCGGAGAAAACCGAGTAAAATTTGACGAGCGCGCCAAAGTTCACTGCTTATACCGGGGCCAACTGCAGCTCGATCGCGAGCGCCTTGTCGAGCCACTTTTGGGCATACTCGACATCCTGCCAGTTCTTGAACCAAGGGCCGCCTTTGGTGTAGTGCCCTTAACTTCGTCGGCAATATCTTCGCGGGAATTCCGTCCAATACAGACCGAAAGTTCTGCCACCAGCCCTCTCCCTTGAATTAGCCTCTGCTGAGGGTGGACGACGAACGTTTGCAAAGTCAAGGCCGCGCCGAGTCGGAATCGGCAGCGACCGGATCAAAGGGCGCTAAAACAACGGTTCCCACGCGGTCGATTGGCGTCTTCGTGGAACGACCTGTCCCGATGCTCCGTGTTGCGCCGTTCACGCTCAGGCCAGCTCAGTTCCGACGATGGTTGAACTACGTCCAAAGACGAACTTGGCGAAGAGCGCGCGAACCGCAAGGATTGCACTTGAAGAGGTGCTTGGCTTGCATCTTGAGGGCCAGCATCTTGAGGGTCGAGAGTGGCGCACGATTTCAATTGGGAACCGGGCATTGGTGACCCTACGATCGGGGGATGGATTACCGTCATCCTGTACCTGCTGGCCTGTGCGAGCTGCTGGAAGACGACCGGGGTCGTCGCTCGGCAATGTTGGAACGAACGATCCGACGGCTATATCTGGCGTGCCATCTCCGTGGTGTTTTTCTTTCTCGGCATAAACAAGCAGCTCGATCTCCAGTCTGCGATGACGGAACTGGGCCGCATGGTCGCTTTCTCTGGCGGGTGGTATGAGCAACGCCGGGCAATGCAAGTCGATTTTATTATCGGTGTAGCCGTCATGTGCGCGGCCACCGTACCGGCTTTTCTCTTCTGGGCCAGAAAATCCCCGATCCAGACTTGGCTAGCGCTCGTCGGTTCAACGTTTGTATTGGGGTATGTGCTAATTCGAGCGGCATCCTTTCATCATTTTGACCGCTTCATCAGTAGCCATTTCCTAGGCTTCAAGTGGAATTGGATTCTGGAAATGACTGGGATCGCGATGGTGTTGCTTGCGAGCGAGTCGCGACGAGCAAAAGTCTTTCAGCAAATGGGTCGGCGGGTCGCCCGCTGACAGGCGCTTGCGATCGCCAGCAGGCGCGGCTCGGGTCCTTATTTTTCATTTCTCCGGTGCGGACTGAATTTCAACCTGTCGCCTTGGCACTAGCGCGCTACGGTTTGCTCCAAACTATGATGATAATCGTAAACTGGGCCCTTCTATAGTTCACCAAAACGCCGCAGCAGTCGCCACTGAAGCCGCAATCGATAGTATCCACCAGAACAATTCCGTTCCGTTCCGGTCCGTGCACTGCCACCCATAGCATTCTCTTAGCGGGCAAATGCGCAATCACGATCATTCATTTCCAGGAGCGGGCGCTTAAAGCTGTAAATAAGACGTAGGTACTCCGCGGGAGTCCCTTGGAGGACCCCAAAAATGCGCCAACGATCGCACAACGAAAGTCGTTTTTGACTACAGCGATGGTGCTATGGCGACAACGGACGCTGGCGGTCGGCGTCGCGTCAACCATTGAAGACGATCGAAAAAAGGGGCGGCGTCACGTAGCATCGACACGGCTTAGCGTGATCCCGGAGATGGGTTGAAACGGGCTTCCCTACCAGTCGAATGACGCATTTTCTTCTGTGGAACTTCTCGTAAACTTCGACTTTGGGTCTTTCTCTGCTGCTTACGCTATGCACGATGGTGGCCTACAAGGCGTGTCATCATTGCCGCTTAAACTGCTCGTCGAAATCACGGATCGGATTTGAGAATGGCGAAGAAGCCGAAGCTGGAGCATTCCGACCTTGCGGGTGAGTTTACCGATGATGGCGTGACGGTGCTCGTCGACATCTTCCGCCCGGCAGGCACGAATGGCGACTGGAAAATGGAAGTCGTGACCCAGCACGAGGACCTCATCGAATGGGAGGAGCCTTTTGCCACCGATCGCGAGGCGTTTGACGAGTTTCTGGCGACGGTCGCACGCGAGGGAATCAGAACATTTCTGGAAGAAGAGGACCCGTCGGTCCACTAACCCTTGTCTGGTCGCGTGACGGCACGCGGCTGGCTGGATAAATCCCGCCCCTCACGTTCCGGAAAATTGGCCCGCTCTCGGGCCGGCCAGCGTTACTTGCCAGGCGCTCCTGTTGCTGAAATCCTGGCTCGCCAAAAAAGTATATCCTGTGCTTTCCCAAGGTTTTACTTTGCCTGCGAGATTGTCGAGGACATCGTCGCCGGACCTCAGTCGCGCCAGCAGGACGACATGGTTGTTGCCGCCGCGGTCGATGACGACCGAAAGCACCAGCTTGTTCGACGCAAAGCCGGCGCCGAGGAGCGTTTTCAGTTTCAGCAGAGCGTAGTCTTCGCAGTCGCCTTTGTTGTTAATGGGCAGCGACCAGTATTCCGGTTTTCCTGATGTCTGTGCGTCCGCTGCCGGCGCGACACCGGCATTGACCTGCCGATTGACCTTTTGAAGCAAAGGCATAGCCTCTTCGTCAGTCATCTCGCGACCGCCGCTTCCACGGCAAAGCCAAGCGTAGCGCGCGCATGCCGAGGGAAAGCCAATCGGCGCTCCGATCGCGCGTGATGCGCGCAGAGCCAGCGGCTCAATTGTCAGGTGGTGCGGCCAGGCACGATTGAGGAACGATTGTGTGGGCCGGTAGCGTCCATCAATCTTAACCCTTTTGCCGATCCTGATCATCACGGTGACCGACTGCTGGGAGGCAGGCGGACCGCAAGCAATTCCTCTGGGGGAGGGAATGGCGGCGGCTCCAACGCCGGTAGCGGCGACGCCGACAGTGGCGGCAGCAACGGAAGCGGCAGTAACGGAAGCGGCGGCAACGGAAATGGCGGCAGCGGCAACACGGGCGAAGGTCCGGTGACGCCGGCGATGACGATAGCGGCCGCAGCAGCGGCAATGGCAATGGGAATGGTGACGACGGCGGTAATGGCAGCAGCAGCGGTGATCGTCATGGCGGAGCACACCATCACCATGGTCCGAAAGACCACCACGGTCTCAAGGATCATCGCCTGCGCGGTGACGGTCCTAAAGGTCACCACGGTCCGAATGGTGACGGCCCGAGAGATCATCACGGCTCTAAGGGGGCGGTCCCCAGGGCGATGGTCCAAAAAACCAGCACGCCTCCAAGGGCGACAGTCAGCATGGTGGTCGTAACCAGGGCGGTGAGAACCGGGCGGCGGTAGCGAGGGTGGCGGCAACCAAGGGGGCGGCAACCAGGGTGGCGGCAACCAAAGTGGCAACCAGGGTGGTGGCCGCGGCGGAAACCACCAAGAGGCTACCTTACGCGACGACCATCATGTCAGAGAAACGCAACGGTTGAGCGGTCTCAGAATTTGAAACCAACGCCGACGGTGACGATGTTCTGATTGAAGTCGGTGTCTACACCGAGCAGGTCCTTGCTGCCGTAATCGTTGTAGCGATATTCGACCCGCCCGAAGATGTTATCGGTGAAGGCGTAGTCCAGGCCGGCTCCAACGGTCCAGCCCGAGAACGTGGTGTCGTCGTCGCCGACGGGCGTGCTTACATGGCCTCTCGCACCGGTCCAGCCGGCGGCTCCATAGAACAGAGCGTGATCGAGAGCGTAACCGACGCGAGCGCGGACGGAGCCGGTCGTGTCGAATTTATATTCATTGCCGCCAACTGTTTCCTCGTTCCAATTGTAGGAAACGTCGCCTTCGACACCGAGCACGATATTGTTGTCGAGTTGCCAGTTGTATCCGGTGAAGCCGCTGATGAGGCCGCCGTTGAGATTGGCGTCGCCGATGCCGGAGAAGTCACCGTTGCCCCAGGCGCCCCCACCTTGCAGGCCGACATAGAAGCCGTTCCAGGTGAAGACGGGTGCAGCTTGTGCAACCGGAACCGTTGGCGGCTCATTCACAAGGTCAGCGGCCGACGCAGCCCCCGCAAGACCAATAAAGGCCGCAGAAGCCGCAACTATACGAAAATACATGATAAATCCCTCTCCTATGACAAGGGTCCACTCAGTCTGCGCACCAATCGAGCCGGGCCCGATCGATGATCGCGGCCCATGCGGCATGCAGACACACTTTCAGTGGAAATGTCCGCCCACAGGACCAACGAGCTAACGTTGGCCCGTCTGAAAGGGTTCCATCACGAATTTCTGATGTGCGGAGGTGCGGATTTCGTGGCGGTCAGCCACCAGCCAACACCTCGTCGCGATTGAAAATGAAGGAGCGCGTCTCTTCGGCAGGCATCGCTTTGCCGAAGAGATAGCCTTGGCCGACGTCGCAGCCGAGCTGAAGCAGGTGGCCGAGTTGGCGATGCTCTTCGATGCCTTCGGCAGTCGTCTGTATATTGAGGCTGCGGCCGAGCCCAAGCATGGCACGGATGATTTTTTCCTGGCGCTCATCATCGCGGCAAGTCGCGATGAAGCTCTTGTCGATCTTGATCTTGTCGAAACGATACCGGGCGAGTTGGGCGAGGCTGGAGTAGCCCGTGCCGAAATCGTCGAGGGCGATCTGGACGCCAGCGTCGTGGAGCTCATCCAGAATGATGGCGGCAACTGCCGGATCCTGAATCAGGGCATTTTCGGTGATCTCGATCTCCAGGCGGCGCGGTGGCAGGCCGTTTGCCGACAGCACCTTGAAGATGCGCGAGGCCAGCAGCTTGTCTTCCATCTGCACTGGAGAGACGTTGAAGGACAGCATGACGTGGTCGTCCCAAGCCAAGGCATCCTGGCAGGCCTGCGCGAGCAGATCTTCGAAGAGCTCGGTGATCATTCCGGTTTCTTCGGCAATGCCGATGAAGACGGGCGGCGGAATGGCAACACCCTCCTCATCCGTCCAGCGCGCCAGCGCCTCGAAGCCGCAGACCGTGCCGCTCTTCAGGTCGACTAAGGGTTGATAGAATGGCCGGATCGCCTTTTTCTGGATCGCGATACGGAGCTTCGATTCCAGCGTGGCGCGTTTTGCCACCTTGTCCTGCATCGAGGCTTCAAACGCCATGTGCTGGTTGGGGCCGCGTGACTTGGCCTCGTACATGGCGAGGTCGGCACGGTGGGCGGCGTCCTCCAGCGGTTCGCGACCCTGTTCCCAGCGATCGTAACCGACGCTGGCGCCGACTTCGACGGCAAACCCATTGATATGGATAGGGCGTGTTACCGCCTGGATGAGCAAGCGCGCGAAGCGCTCTTCGTGCCGCGGCGAGAGGCCGAGCGCAACGACGACGAACTCGTCGCCGCCAAAACGATAGACGCAGTCGGCATTGCCGATCGCGCAGATGCGCTTTGCCACTTCGATCAGCAGCGCGTCGCCGCCATTGTGGCCGACAAGGTCATTGACCTTCTTGAAGCCGTCGAGGTCGATACAGAAGATCGTAACGTTCTGCTCCCATTCGTCGCCCTCGACGTCGGTCTTCGTCCTTCGCGGAAGGACCTTGCGCTCGAATGCATAGCGGTTTGGAAGCTTGGTCAGGTGATCGTGGGTTGCCGTCCAGTCGGCCTTGGCCTGGGCGCTGGCTCGCAATTCCATCTCTTTGCGCAGGTCGACGATGCGCAGCATCGAATAGACGAAGCTCATGGCGCCGCCGATGCCAACCCCGAGGACGAGCTTGTCTGCTCCATAGTTCTCGTAGGCGCCGACGAAGGCGACCAGCCAGTTATCCAATTCGAGGATCGCACCGACGAGCCACAGCGTTACCCCCAACGCCATGACCAACAGGCATTGCCTTCCGGCCCTGCTCTGGAAGAATACCGGCATGCCTCACTCCATCTCCACCCGGGCGCCGGTGTATCATTGAAGTCTGAAGCGTTTGTTGAAACCAAAGGGCGAATTCTTGGGATCTGCGGCTAACCTGGAGCATGCGCCGCTCGAAAGGTGCCCGGCAGACCAGGCGAGCGGCGTGGCCGCCCGCCTGTTGTCTTCAAAGTCTGATCAGCAAAGATGCGCCGATGACAATCAAGAGAAGGGTCAATGCGCTGGTCATGCGCAGCAGGCGCGCGCGTCGCATCCGCGCGCCGCTCCAATCATATGGCATGCTTGTTCCTCCTTGGGGCGAGGATTGACGGCCCGACCGTGCCGGGTCGGAAAGCTATGCCATGGCTTGCTTGCGTAAGGCTTGCCTAAATTATCACCTTGAGTATTAGGCGGTCGTGCCTTCCACGCGCAGCGACCACCGGCTTCCATTGCTGGTCATGTGGACGATCGCGAGTGGTTCGATATCGGCGATCCAGAAGGACGATACGGGTGCGTTCAGCGTAGTTATGATGGCAGCCCTGACAACCGCAGCATGGGTAATGGCGACGATGTGGCCGCCCGTCTGCAAATGCTCGTTCATCCAGGCTTTCACGCGCGCGCATACGGCGGCGATAGCCTCGCCGCCATGCGGGGCTTCCTCCGGCCGCGCCATCCAGGCCGCCAGATTGTCAGGCTCGGCTTGCTGGATCTCGGCGATCGATCGTCCCGCCCAGCGGCCGAAATCGCAATCGCCAAGCGCATCGGAGAATATGGGCTCCAGGCCAAGCGCATCAGCCGTCTGCCGGGCGCGCAAAGTCGGGCTGGCGAATACGCCGTCGGCATGCTGGAGGCGAGGCGCGATTGCCCGCGTGGCACCGATTGCCTTCTCGTTCAGCGGCTCGTCCAGTGGAAAGCGTGCCTCGCGGTTGGCCGCAGTCGAGCCGTGGCAGATCCAGGTGAGGCGCGTCATCACGATGGTCGTCTCCGCAAACGGGGATGATAGGCCTGTCGCTGCATGAAGTTTCGTTGACAGGTTCGAAGTCGCAGATATAACGATGATGTTGTGGGTTTGGAAACCGGTGAAATTCCGGTGCGGTCGCGCCACTGTGATCAGGATGGGGATACCTCGGACTGGAAGTCAGACCCTACCACGCAACAATTCTCGACTGAACGCGTCATTCCAGGAGGAATTCATGTCTGACATCACTTTCGCGTCCGTTGCCGCACCGGCTCCGATTCCGGTTGGTGAGCTTTTGCCCTGGGCGATCTTCGGCGGCCTGCTGATGCTCATCGTCATCTACTTCGTCGGTACCGAAGAAGGCGCAATGTCGCTTCTCAACAGCATGTACGTGCACGAGTTCGTGCATGACGGTCGGCATCTCCTCGGCTTCCCCTGCCACTAAGGGAGTTTCGGACATGGTTGGAAATCTCTTACTTCGCGGAATGCTCGCGGGGCTGATCGCTGGTGTCCTCGTTTTCGCCTTTGCCCATATCTTCGGCGAGCCACTTGTCGACCAGGCGATCGCGTTTGAGGAAGCTGCTGCCCAGGCGGCGGGCGAAGCTGGCGAACCTGAAATCGTCAGCCGTGCCACACAGGCGGGGATCGGTCTCTTCACCGGCGTGATGGCCTACAGCATCGCCGTCGGCGGCCTGTTTTCGCTCGTCTTCGCTTTCGTCCAGGGGCGCTTCAGCAATCTCGGCGCACGGGGAACATCTGCCGTCATCGCGCTTGCCGCCTTTGTCGCCGTCGTCATCGTACCCAGCATCAAATATCCCGCCAATCCGCCGGCGGTCGGCAATCCTGACACTATAGGCATCAGGACCGAGCTGTTCTTCCTGATGATCGTTGTTTCGATCGCCGCGCTCGTTGCGGCAATTGCTTTTGCACGCCGCCTGACTCCGCGGTTCGGCGTGTGGAATTCAGCAATCGCAGCAGGCCTCGCCTATGTCGCCTTTGTCGGGCTCGTGCAGTATCTGCTGCCGCCGATCAACGAGGTGCCGGAGAATTATTCGGCTATGGTCCTCTGGCGTTTCCGCACGACTTCGATCGGCATGCACGTGGTCCTCTGGGGCGTCCTTGGCATGGCTTTCGGTGCACTCGCCGAGCGCAAACTTGGTGTCGGTGCGAAGCTGCGTAGTCGCGCGCCGGCTTTCCATTGATCGGAGAAGGCTCCGGAGCAATCCGGAGCCTGCACCAAGTGATGACCTGTCGACGTTCCATTTTCCTTACAGCCATGATCGCGTTGCTGCAGCTTTGGCCTCTTGCGGCCAGCGCGCACCTGCGGAGCAGCAGCGGTCCCCATACCGGAATTGCAATTGCCGAGATCTCACATGGCGAAATGATCATGATTGCGGAGTATCGCGATCGGATCATCGATCTCGCTGCACGCGCCACGGACACGAACGAGCCGTTTCGACGCGTGCTCAACTATGCACAAATCCAGCATGCCTATTGCCTCTGGGGCAAAATGCCCGGCGGCGTGACGGACGAGGCGAGCCCGTTCAACGAGTGCTCGCACGCCTATCTCGCGGCAACAAAGGCCGTGCTGCTATCGATGCGGAGCATGGGCGGCGAGGCGGTCGAAGCCGAGACGATCGTCTCGGCGATCGATGCCGGCATGGTGCTGCGCGGCCTGGCACTGATCACTTGCCAATTCAGCGGTGAGGCGTTCAATACTGCAGATGTCATTCGTCCGTCGTGGAAGGACGTTCCGCTGCATCCCGCCAGTTTGGCGACGTTGACGGCGCTCGCGGCGGCAATCCTGGCTCTCGTCTATTGCGGGTGGCGCCTGCTTCGGTGGATCACGCCCTAGCTCTTCTCCACATCGCGGTCGAAGTGCGTCGCAACCAGCATGGCTGCGAGGTGGACGGTATTCTTCGCGCCGTAACGCTCCTTCATGCGCTCCAGGCGGTGCTCGACTGTCCGATGCGAGATTCCGAGATCAGCAGCGATCTCCTTGGCCGTCGCGCCTTCGGTCAAGAGCTGGATCACCGCTTCGTCGGTCGCATCCATGCGGGCCTGCTGTTGCGGCGGATTGAACATGAAGCGGCCGTTCGAGACGGTCAAAAGCCAGGATGGGCGCCGCGCCGTTGTCTTTTGCGGAAGGATCAGCCGCTCATATCCGAGGTTGACGCCAAGCACCCTCGTCTTGACCAGTTCCATGGACGGCTTCTGGGTGGCGATCACCTCGCGATAACGCGGGATGACGGCCGTCTCCATGTAGGCGCGATCCTTGAATTCGCCGATGCGTTGATCGGCGAAGAGCTTGTTGATGTTGAGAAGACGCGAACTGAAGCCGGAGGGGCGCACGACCTTCAGTTGCCATTGTAGTGGATCCTCACCGTCGAGAACGACAAGCGTCATCCTCATCCTGATCGTCAGAAGGTCGAGGACGTCCCGATAGATGTCTTCCGGCGCGGCAGGCGACTGTGATGTGGTATGCAACCACGCATCCAGCAGCTTCTGCGTGACAGTGTGAAATGAAGTGTCCTTATTCATCAACCCATACGCGATATCTGGAATCGATGTGCCACAACAACCCAAAATGGCTAACGGTTCAATAGCCGACAATGCTCAATTCGTCGTAAGGCTTTAATTTGAAAAATATATTGCTTTCCATATCTATCCTGAGGTGAATTTGCACTTGTACGAATTACTCGTTAAACGGGTTCGTGGTCGCGGGTATCGAGAGGCAGCGGCAAGGCATCTGGCAAAACTATAGCGCGTAGATTGCAGTAACGGCTCTGTCATCTGGCGCCCGGTGAACCGTCACTGGTATCAATCCCCGGAGTAGCGCTGTTCACGCCAGGGATCGCCATACATGTGATAGCCGTTCTTTTCCCAGAAGCCTGCAGCATCGCCCGTCAGCAGCTCGATACGCCGCAACCATTTTGCGCTTTTCCAGAAATAGAGATGCGGAACGACGAGCCGCATCGGGCCGCCATGATCTCGCGTCAACGGCAAGCCTTCCCAGGAGATTGCGAGGATCGCATCCTCGGCAGCGAAATCGGAAAGCGGCAGGTTGGTCGTATAGCCATCATAGCTTGTCAGCATGACATAGTGCGCTTCCGGCTTCGGTATTGCCTGATCGAGCAGGTCGCGGGTCGATACACCCTTCCATTTGTTGTCGTAGCGCGACCACGTCGTCACGCAATGAATGTCGGTGACCTTGGTGCGCTGCTCGAGGGCCTGGAAGGCCGTCCAAGTGAGATCAAGCGGGGTTTCGACAAGTCCGCGGACTTCCAGACGCCAGGTATCGGTCGAGATGATCGGCTGCTGGCCGAGATCGAGGACCGGCCAATTCTTAACGAGGTGCTGACCGGGTGGCAGGCGCTCGGTTTCCGGGCGACTGATACGGCCCGTCAGGAATTTTCCTTCGGATGCCCACCTGCGCTTCGACGTGGTGAGCTTGCTGTCTGTCGGGGTTTGATCGTCGCTCATCGGTGGGCACTTTCGCGTTGCGGCGATTAGGGCATTCGCCTTCAAGCACTGTCAAGCGCGACATTGGATGGCAAATGCCGCGAGCGCAGGGCCGCCCTAAGCGGCACTTTCTCAGCCGGCGGAAGCGGCGGTGAAAACCGCCAACTGAGCGGCGAAGGCACGCTTGTATGCGGGCCGCGCTTCACCGCGCGCGACATAGGCGGAAAGATTAGGATAATCGTCGAGCATGCCCGATCCTTTCACCCTCAGCAGCACCGACACCATCTCGAGGTCACCAGCACTGAATTCGCCGTCGAGCCAGTCGGCATCGCCAAGCCGGGCGGAAAGTTCCTTTAGCCGCTTTCGGATGCGTTCCTCGATCATCGACCGGCGCTGCTCGTACCAGGGCTGGTCGCCTTCCAGGTACCTGGCGATTTCGCGATCAACGATCGGCGGCTCGATCGTGGTGAGCGCGGCGAACATCCATGTGATCGCTCGCGCTCGGGCATTCGCGTCGTCCGGCAGCAGGCCAGCATGGTGCTGTGCGATATGGAGCACGATTGCCCCCGATTCGAATATGGCGAGATCGCCTTCTTCATAGGTCGGAATCTGCCCGAAAGGTTGAAACGCGAGGTGCGCGGGTTCCTTCATGGCCTTGAACGAAAGAAGACGAACGTCGTAAGGCTGCCTCACTTCTTCAAGGGCCCAGCGAACGCGCATGTCGCGCGCCAGGCCCTTGCCGCGATCGGGCGACCTTTCAAAGGCGGTGATTGTGATCGTCATAGCTGCTCTCCATAGCTTGTCTGTCTTGAAGACGACTGACTAAACGGGATTCCGACACTTCATGCTCGAGATAATCCTCGCGGTCAGTTCAACCACCGCTGAAAGGATACATTCCCGGTTTTCTCGCCAGCGAAGGCTCATCTGTGCAGCGCATGGGAACTGTGGCATAACTAAGCCATGGCGATACATGTCTTGGCAGTCCATCGCGAGACGGTCGGGACGGAACAGGCGGCGGGCGGTTCGCTTGCAACCGCCTATTCCGTGGGTGTTCTCTGCTGGCTGCTATCGGCCGGCGTCTATATTGCCGCCAAATGGGTTTCTTCTGAAATGCCACCCTGGGCGCTTTGCTTTTGGCGTGTGTTGATCGCCTGGGCGATCCTGATGCCGATCGTGCACAAGCACTTTGGCGACATGGTCGCACTGGTGCGGGCGCGCGTCCTTGAACTGCTTGTGATTGGCGGCATGGGGCTTGCGATTTGTCAGGGTCTGATCTTCGTCGGCCTCGAACATGCCGACGCCACCACCGCCGGCATCATCATCGCCCTGATCCCGATCATCACCATGATCCTTGCCCGGTTAATACTGGCCGAGCCGATGGGAAGCTGGCAGGTGATCGGATCGATCCTGGCTTTTCTCGGGATCGTCGTCATCATCATCAAGGGCAGTCCGGCCGCGCTGATGCGTCTCGACCTCAATCCCGGTGAACTATGGATCGTCGCTGGCGCGTTCTGTTTCAGCCTCTATACCGTGTTGCTTCGCCGGGCGAAATTCGATGGGAACCGGCTTGCGCTTCTTGTCCTGCTTCTCGGTGCGGCGGTGCTGACGGCGCTGCCGTTCTATCTCTTCGAGCTTGTTTCCGACGAACGTTCGACGCTCAACAGCAGCGGGCTCATTGCGCTCGCTTATGTCGCCATCCCCGGCGGGGCGATTATGTATTACCTCTTCAATCGAAGCATCGAGGCCCTGGGTGCTGCCCGGGCTGGTGTCCTCCTCTACATCCAGACGATCTTCATCGCCGTGCTCGCCTACCTAATCCTCGGCGAGCAATTGCAGCGCTACCACCTCGAGGGGGCGGCACTCATCGTTGCCGGCTTGCTTCTGATAATCCTGTTGAAGCCGAAGACGAAGGCTGGGGCTGTCAAGGCCTGACGGGCGAGTGCTGTGATGTCAGTCGCCAGCAGGAAGGCGCGCAGATGGTAGTGGTCCACAATTGGCCGAGCGCGTCTCACGAAAGATTCTTTAGATACAGCGATAGCAGTTGTGTCTGTGAGGAGATCCCGAGCTTGCGATAGACATTGCGCCGGTGAACCTTCACGGTTCCTGTCGAGATGTTGAGCTTCAGGCCGATCGACTCCGAGGAGTGGCCCTGAAGAACGAGATCGACGATCGCGGTCTCGCGGCTGGTGAGATTAAGGTCGCGCCACACTGCTTCGGCAGGTTGCAAGGAGCTTCCACTGGCGTCGCGCTTGCGATTGCCACGAACTCGAGAATGCAGTTGTGCGTCAAAGCGGGCCGCGAGCCCGGCCCAGTAGTGGCGGACCATGTTTGCGATCAAGGGTTCGGCTTTCTTCAGCAAGGCAAATTCCGCGGGCGGGAAGGGGCCGGTCTTTTCCCGGCGCATGAGAGAAAGAACGATGGTGATATCGTCATCGGCCGTGACGAAAAAGCCGATTTCCTCGGCAAGCCCTGTCTGGACATAATAAGTCCGGTAGTACTCGCTGGAGAAGAACCGGTCGGGCGCCAGCTCTCGCATGCGAAACACGCCGGCGCGGCGCTCGTTGGCGGTGTGATAGAAAGGATCGAGCAGATATGGGCCGGCCTGATAGAGGGTCACGAAAATGATGTGCTCCTTCGGGTCGAAGGTGCTGTAGAGGTCGATCGGCCGCTCCTTGCCGCGATAGGCAAAGACAACGACATAGTCGAAGCGCACAAGCGCCGCCATCATCTGCCGAAAGATCTCGCCGAACTCCGGATCGTTCATCGTCTGCACGCCGATGGTGGAATTGAAGGCTTGAAACAGCGCCTCCAAGTCAGTGCTCATTCCCGGGACCTCCTGATCGCCTCGCGCGGAAATTTGCGCTCCTTCGTGTATATACCTTCCACGAAGGCTTTATGGCTAAAATACCCCTCTCGGGGTATATACCGTGAGGGAAGGCCGAGCTTAGTCTTTCCTCAACGACGGTGGCAAAAGGCAGCGCTAGACTGCCCAATCCAAACCAACCGCAGGGAACAGACGTGGCATCCGCTTCGACGAACGATATCGAATTCCGTTCGGTCACAAAGAACTATGGCGCCGTGACCGCCGTAACGGACATCAACCTCAATGTGCCGAAGGGCGCCTTTCTGGCGTTGCTCGGTCCTTCCGGCTGCGGCAAGACCACTTGCCTGCGCATGATCGGCGGCTTCGAGCAGCCAAGCGAAGGCACGGTGCTGATCGACGGGCGCGAGATGAACGGTGTGCCTGCCTATCGGCGCCCAGTGAACATGGTCTTCCAGCACTATGCATTGTTTCCGCATTTCGACGTCCGACAGAACGTCGCCTATGGTCTGAAACAGATGCGGCCCAAGCTTGCGGCGACCGAAATCGACCGGCGCGTCAGCGAGGCGCTTGAAATGGTTCGGCTCGGCGGCTTTGCCAAGCGCCGCATTCACGAAATGTCCGGCGGGCAGCAGCAGCGCGTGGCGCTGGCGCGCGCGATCGTCAATCGTCCGTCGGTACTACTGCTAGACGAACCGTTGGCCGCGCTCGACAAGAAGCTGCGCTCGGCCATGCAGATCGAACTGCAGACATTGCAACGCGAGCTCGGCATTACCTTTGTTCTGGTCACCCACGATCAGGAGGAAGCGCTCTCGATGGCGGATATCGTCTGCGTGATGAGCGCAGGGCGCATTCGCCAGCTGGGCTCGCCGCAGGAGGTCTATGACCGCCCGGCCGATCTGTTCGTGGCCGATTTCGTCGGCAAGACCAATCGGGTGAGGGCGACGATGGAGGCGGATGGCGCGACGCTGCGTCTGGCGGACGGTTCAGCAATCGCCGCGGGGAGCCGGGCGCGTGTTTCGACGGGTGAGGCAATCGTCGCGATCCGCCCGGAATCGATCCGCCTGACACGGACGCAGGCGCCTGATGCGACGAGCTTCAGGGGGACGGTCACTCACCGCATCTTCTTGGGTTCGTCGGCAGAATACGCCGTCACGGTGCCGGGGCTGGGCGATTTTCTGGTGACCGCCGACCGTCGCAGCATGAATGAAAACGATCTCGTCGAGCCCGGCGAGGCCGTCTACCTCGGCTTCGATCCTGGCGCGGCCCATGTCTTCTCAGCATCAAGTGCAGCCTAAAATCAAAACAAGGGAACAGCATCATGAGCAAAGACTACAAGGATAATCTTCCCATTTCCGCCGAAGGCTTCATGGACGAGTTCATGCGCCTGAAGCGCGGCTCCGTCAGTCGCCGCCATTTCCTCGGCATCACCGGCCTTGGTCTTGCCACCGCCGTTTTGTCGCGCTTCCCAGGCGCCTTGTCGACACCAGCCCATGCTGCTGAAGACCTCGGCACGCAGATGTCGATCGCGACTTGGCCGAACTACCACGATCCGGCGACCTTCGAGAACTTCAAGGTGGCAACCGGCGTTGCCGTCGAAGTAAACGTCTTCGGCTCGAACGAGGAAATGCTGGCAAAGTTGCAGGCGGGCGCGTCCGGCTGGTCGCTGTTCGTGCCGACCAACTACACCATCTCCACCTACCACAAGCTCGGCCTGATTGACGAACTCGACCTTGCCAAGATCACCAATTTCAGCCAGTCGACGGAGAGCCCGCGCTTCACCAAGGAAGGCCAGATCGACGGCAAGGCCTATGCCCTGCCAAAGAACTGGGGCACGACCGGTTTTTCGGTCAACACCTCCAAGATCAAGACAAAGCTGACGAGCTGGAAGGACTTCTTCGAGATCGCTCAGACGGAGGCTGATGGTCGCGCCATGGTACACGACTATCAGTTGACGACGATCGGCAGCGCGCTGGTGTCGCTGGGCTACGGTTTCAATTCGATCAAGCCGGAGGAACTGGCGAAGGCCGAGGAGCTGTTGATCAAGGTGAAGCCGCATCTCTTCGCCATCAACAGCGACTATCAGCCGGCCATGCGCGCAACCGATGCATGGATGACGATGTGCTGGACCAATGACGGGGCGCAGCTCAACCGCGATATCCCCGAGATCGACTTTGTGCTCGGCAAGGACGGCGGCGAAATCTGGACGGATTACTACGCGATCCCGAAGGACGCGCCGAACAAGGCTGCCGGCTATGCGCTGCTGAACTACCTGATGGACCCGGCCAACGCCGTGAAGGAGCACATCGCCAACGGCGCGCCGGCCACCGACAGCCGTGTCATCTCGCTGCTGCCGAAGGAGATTACCTCGAACAAGATCGTCTATCCGGACGAGGCATCGCTGACACCGCTGGAGTTCGGCGCCGCCGTGACGCTGACGGATCCGGGGCGTGCCGAGTTGATGGCACGGTTCAAGTCGGCGTGAGCTTGCCTTCATGCAACGCCTCTCCCCGGTTTTGGGAAGAGGCAGCCGCCTCGTGAACTCCAAACAGCGAACCTTCGGAATGGCCCTGTCACCGGATAGCACAAAACGCCTGATCACTGCGGCTCTCGTCGCGCCGGCAAGCGCATGGCTGTTCGTGTTCCTGGTCTTGCCGTTCATCGCCATCGTTGTTTTCTCCTTCGGCGAGCGGGCGCCGGAGGGTGGTTACCAGGCGGCATTTACACTTGCCCAATTCGCCAATCTCGGATCCCGTGCCGCCGCTTTCAAGAATACGTTGGTGCTTGCGCCGATCGGGGCGTTCACCTGCCTGCTGGTGGCCTATCCGGTCGCCTACTATCTGGCGGTTAAGGCAAGTCCACAGCATCGGTTGTTGCTGGTGTCGCTCGTTGTGGTGCCGTTCTGGACCAGCCTGCTCGTTCGCACTTATGCATGGATGTATATTCTCGGTGCGCGCGGCATCCCGCATCTGCTGGAATTTGTCGGTATCGAGAACGTGCGACTTCTGAACACGCCGGGCGCAGTCCTTCTCGGCATCGTCTACGGCTATCTGCCGCTGATGATCATGCCTATCTATGTCAGCCTGGAAAAGCTGGACCGGCGGTTGCTGGAAGCTTCTGCGGACCTCGGAGCAAGACCGCTCTCGACTTTCTTCGGCATAACGCTGCCGCTGTCGCTGCCGGGCGTGATGACGGGCGTGGCGCTGGTCACCATCCTGTTGCTCGGCGAGTACCTGATCCCGCAGTTGCTGGGCGGCGGCAAGGTATTCTTCATCGGCAACGCGCTGGTCGACCTCTTCCTGCAATCGCGCAACTGGCCGTTCGGCTCCGCGATCGCCGTCACCCTCGTTGTCGTCGTCGTCATCGTGCTTCTCGTCGCCATGCGGATTGCGTGGCGCGTCGCGGGCACCCGCCAGGTGGACCTTGTCTGATGCGTGGGCTCGTTACGGCAGTCTATCTGTTTCTCTATGCGCCGATTGCGCTGGTGGTGCTGTTCTCGTTCAACGCGGGCCGCAACGCCTCGGATTTCACGGGATTTTCCACGCAATGGTACGGTAAGGCGCTGTCCAACACGTTCCTCATGGAAGCTCTTCAGAACAGCCTTATCATCGCGCTTACCAGCGCAGTCCTCGCGGCCATCTTCGGCACCATGGCTGCACTCGGCATGGAGCGGCTCGGCGCCCGGACACGGGCCGTGTTCGATGGTCTGTTTGCCGCGGCAATCGTCGTTCCGGGCGTCGTGATCGGCATCGCGACGCTGGTCGCCCTCGTTGAAGTCTTCGGTTTCATCAACCCATTGCTGGCAGCCGTCTGGCCTGGCGACCAACCGCCGAAGCTGTCGCTCGGTTACGGTTCGATCATCGCCGCGCACGGACTTTTCACCATGGCGCTGGTAACGATGATCGTCAAAGCCCGTATCGCCAGCCTCGGGCGCGATATCGTCGAAGCGTCGAGCGATCTTTACGCGACGCCGCTGACGACCTTTCGCCAGATCGTGCTGCCGCAGATCCTGCCGTCGATCCTGGCGGGCTTCCTGCTCGCTTTCACCTTCTCCTTCGACGATTTCATCATCGCGTTCTTCGTCGCGGGATCGAACACGACGCTGCCAATCTACGTCTTTGCCTCGATCCGTCGCGGCGTGACGCCGGAGATCAACGCGATCGCCACCATGGTGCTCGTCGCATCGCTTGCCCTCATTCTCATCGCGCGTTTCCTGATGCGCGAAAGGATAACAACAACCTAAGTGGGAAACACCATGATCCTCAAGAACCGTGTTGCAATCGTCACCGGCGCCGGGTCCGGTATCGGACAGGCCGGCGCGCTCGTCATGGCGAAAGAGGCCGCCCATGTCGTCGTTGCCGACATCGACTTCATGAATGCCGAGGAGACAGTCAGCCAGATTCGCGCGTTTGGCGGCAGCGCCGAGAGCATGGTGCTTGACGTGACCGACGACAAGGCGCTGGAGGCGGGCATTGCCGCAGTGGCAGAGCATCACGGCCGCATCGACATCCTGCACAACCATGCCGGTGCGCAGGTCGCCGGCGACCTGGAGCAAGTCGCGATCGACGGCTTCGACAAGTCCTGGAGCCTGAATGTCAGGGCCCATTTCATGGCGGCGCGCTTTGTCATGCCAGTTATGAAGAAGGCGGGCAAAGGCGTGATCCTCAACACCTCGTCCTCATCAGGCGTGCTCTATGATCGCGAGATGATTGCCTATACCACCACCAAGCATGCCGTCATCGCCCTGACACGACAGATGGCGGGCGACTATGCCAGGTTCGGCATCCGCGTGAACGCGCTTTGCCCGGGCTGGGTGGACACACCCTTCAACGAACCCTTCATTGCCCAGATGGGCGGACGTGACGCGATCGAGGCCTATATTGCGGAAAAGGTGCCGCTTGGGCGCTGGGCCGATGTGTCGGAGCTCGCTGAGCCGATCCTCTTCCTCGTGTCGGACCGCTCCTCTTACATGACCGGGCAGATCCTGGTCGTCGACGGTGGCGAGACCGTGGTCTAACCCGGTTCAGGCGGTTGAATTCTCAGGCCAATTGCTAAATAACGGATGGACTATGACGGGCGTCGTTCTGGCGCCCGCCTGCATTTACAGGACATCCAGGCCCATGCCCATTCCCGCCCGGATCGAGACCGATCTGCCCTTCCTCACCGAGTTGCGTCGCGACCTGCACGCACATCCCGAGCTTGGCTTCGAGGAGGAGCGCACGAGCGGCATCGTTGTGAGATTGCTAGATGAGGCCGGCATCAAGGTTCATCGAGGGCTCGGCGGTACGGGCGTCGTCGGCACGCTGCGGGTCGGCAATGGCACGCGGACGATTGGATTGCGGGCGGATATGGACGCGCTTGCGATGCCGGAGATGGCGGATCGCCCTCATAAATCCAGATTTGATGGCAAGATGCATGCCTGCGGGCATGATGGGCATACAACGATGCTGGTCGGCGCGGCGCGGCATCTGGCGGCAACACGTGACTTTTCCGGAACCGTGCATTTCATCTTTCAGCCGGCCGAGGAGGGCAGGGGCGGCGCCCGCAAGATGGTCGAGGACGGACTGTTCGAGCTGTTCCCGTGCGACGCCGTCTACGGCCTCCACAATATGCCGGGCCTGGCCGTCGATGAAATAGCCGTCGTCGAAGGGCCGCAACTTGCCTCGTCCGATAGTTGGCGCGTGACCTTTCGAGGCACCGGAACGCATGGCGCCAAGCCGCACCTCGGCAAGGATCCGATTACGGCCGCCGGCACGTTCCTCACGTCGTTGCAGACGATCGTCGGGCGCGTCGTCGATCCACTGCAGCCGGCCGTCGTCAGCGCCTGCTCGCTGCAGGCCGGTGACCCGAAGGCGTTGAATGTCATACCTGATATTGTTGAGATCGGCGGCACCGCCCGGGCCTATTCGCCGGAGGTTCGCGATCAGCTTGAGGAAGAAATCGGCCGGCTTGCGAATGGCACGGCGGCAATGTTCGGCATTGCGGTCGACTGTCAGTTCGAACGGCGTATCCCGCCTGTGGTCAACGACAGCGACGCGACCGCGCGTGCGCTCGGGGCAGCCGGCGCAGTTTTCGCAGAGAGGGTGCGAACGCGTTTTCCTCCCTCGACGGCGGGGGATGATTTCGCGTTCTTCGGCCAGAATGCTCCGGGCTGTTATGTCTGGCTCGGCAACGGTCCTGCTGTCGATGGCGCCCTGCACCACAATACAGCTTATGACTTCAATGACGGTGCAATCGGCTACGGCGTGGCCTTTTGGACGACGCTGGTCGAGCGCGAGCTGAAGGCGGCGCTTTAGCGCGTTCGCTTACTGGGCTTGATGAACACTCCTCGCCGTGGCGGCAAAAGACGTCCGGATGCGGCTATGCCCCGCGATCGAGAATCTCGATCACTGGGTTTTGGAGTACCTTGCCGGTCAGGACGTCAGCGGTCCCGCGATCCGTCTGGTGCGGACCGGTATTGCAGGCAAGCGTTGCGCCGAAGCAGGCCTTGAACACAAGGTAGGGCGGCTTCCAGTCGACGATCTTCTCCATCGCCTTTCGGATCGCCCGGAAGGAAGCGGCCGCCTCTTCCAACGGCGCCTCGGTGACAAGGCCCGATACTGGAAGAGGCAGAAGGACTTCAACCTTGCTATCCCTGGCCACGGCCATGCCGCCGCCTGCGGCAATCACGGCGTTGGCAGCGACCGCCATGTCGCGCGCATTGCCGCCGAAAACGGTGAGGTTATGGCTGTCATGCGAAACCGTCGTACAGAAGGCTCCGCGCCATGTTCCCCAACCGGTGAGGAAGCCGACACGCGGCCGTCCGTCCACCGTTCCGTGCCGATGTGCGACCGCAATCTTGGTGCTGCCGGCAGGAGGCACGACGAAACCGTCCTCTACGACGGTTTCTGCCTCGCCCCATTGTGTAAATCGGGGACGATCGATTGTGGCTACCCGAACGCGCTTGCCCGCTGACGGAACCCGGAAGTCGCTCTCCGTTAGCGGCGGCAGCTTGACCGAGTTTTGCAGGGCTGCGGTCTCGAAGGAAGGCATCCGGGCTTTGATCTCGCCGCCCGTCGATACGATCTCTCCATTTGCGATGACCGCCCTCGTGGCGAAGCCGATCAGATCCTCGAACAGCACGATATCGGCGCGCCGGCCGGCAGCGATGAGGCCAAGATCCGAGCGCTTCAATCGCTGGGCTGCGTTGAAGGTCGCTGCCCTCAGCGCCCACTCCGGCTTCATTCCATAGCGGACAAGCCGGCGGATCACGTCATCGAGACCGCCGCCGTCCTTCAGTTCGTCAGGGAAAACGTCGTCGGTGCAGAGCGTAACCGTCGACGGCAGATGGCCGATGCCGTTGAGGGCGGTTACGAACTCCTGCAGCAGGTGATCATGCGAGCCGCGGAGTTCGATGGTCATGCCGGCGGCCAGCTTTTGCAGCAGATCGGCGCTGGAGGTCAGCTCGTGATCGGAGGTGACGCCGGCAGCCATGAAGGCGTTCAGATCGGCACCTTCAAGCCCACGCGCATGGCCGCAGACCAGTTTTCCGGAGGCGAGCGCGGCGTTGACGATATCAGTCATGCGTGGATCGCCGTCGATGACGCCGCGCATGTTCATCACTTCGGCAACGCCGCCGATGCCAGGCCATCGGAGCATTTCGGCGACTACCGACGCGTCGAAATCGGCGCCGGCGACTTCAAGCCCTGGGGCGGAGGGAACGCAGGAAGGAGCGAGCACGATCGTGCGCAGAGGCAGGCCGCGGGAAGCTTCGATCGCCCAGCGCACACCATCGAGGCCATGCACATTGCCAAACTCGTGCGGATCCCAGACGATCGTCGTGACGCCACGCGGAACGACGGCTGCAGCATACTCGGCCGGCGTCACCATCGAGCTTTCGATGTGCATATGCGTATCGATGAGGCCGGGCGAAATGATGCTGCCTGCGGCATCGATAGTTTCTGCGGCATCCATGCGGCTACCCGGTGCGTGGACGCTTGAGATCAACGGTCCGACGATGCCGATGTCGGCTTCGCGGATCAGGCCGGTGACGACATCGAGCAGGCAGCCGCCCGATATCAGGATGTCGAAGGCCGCATCGCCACGCGCGGCGACGACGGCACGCGCGCGAAGCGTGGGATCGTTGAGGTCCTTCGGTTCCGGGCTGCTCATCGGCGGGCCTCATCGATCAGTGCGCCGAGGATAAGAGCGCGCGCTTTCTCTACATCGATGTCAGCAGCGTATTCGGCATTGAATGCGGCGTGCGTCACCCTCGTCTCGACGACGGTGCGGCCGCGTGTATGCTGGCCCTGCAATTCAGCGTCGATGCGGGCAGGACCGAAGCTGACGATGTCGGGCGCGACGAAGGCTGCGGCGGCGGAGGGGTCGTAGATCGCCATGCCTGATCTGCCGCGGCTCGTGCCGATGCCGATGTAGCCGTCGAGCATATCGGCCAGCAGCGTCGCATTGCTGCCGCCGGCGCCTCGTACTGGCACGACATCGTCAGGCGTTGCGATGACCTTGCGGCAGAGATCGAGATCGACCATGCGCAGCGGCAGGCGGTGGGCGAGAACGATGGCGAGCGCTTCCGGATCCGCCAGTGCGTTGAACTCGGCCGATGCCGTGTGATTGCCTGACGTTACGCCGCCGCCCATCCAGGTTAGTTCGGTGATGCGAGCTGCGAGGTCGGGACGTGCCAATGCAAGGGCGGCTAGATTGGTCAATGGGCCGAGCGCCAGGATGCGGTGCGGGCCGTCCGCCTCCAGCCAGCGGCAAAGGGCGGTAAACGCGTCGCTTTCCGCCAAGGGCGAGGCGTCGGGCAGGCCTTTTCCGGTGGTAGCAATTCCCGTCTCGCCGAGGATCGCCTGTGCCGTTTTAAGCGCGCCGAGAACCGGCATCGCGCGGCCGGTGTGGATCGGGAAGGTCCAGCCGAAGGCCTTGGCAGCGCCAGCGGCGTTGACGCGCACCTGCAGCAGTGGCGTGTTGCCGAAGACGAGCGAGACGCCTGCTATGTCGAGCTTTGCGTGCGTCGCCACGAGGATCGCGGCGATATCGTCGAAGCCCATGTCGGTGTCGATCCAGACGCCCATGATGTTACCTGTAGCGTGAGAGGGGCGCTGCTGCCGCAAGCGGCAGGTCGAAGGGAAGCGTGGAGCCGATCGCGTACGTCGGCAGCTCTGCGTCGATCTCGGCCTTGATGGGGCCAAGCGGTGTGTCGAGCAGATATTCGCGGGTGTTTCCGGCAAACGAGGTGCCGCGCACGGTGCCCTGGTAAGGACCTGAACCAAGGTTGACCATGCGGGGACGCCAGGCCAGGCCCTTTGCGGCCTGCGGCGCTCGACCGGAAAGTTCGACGAGGTTGTTGGATGTCGCGAGCTTGCCGTTGTCCAGCGCAAAGACGTTTTCGAAGCCGACGAAATCGGCGACGAAGGCCGAGACGGGTTTGTTGTAGATTTCTTCAGGTGTGCCGATCTGTTCGATGCCGCCGTTCAGCATCACCACGATCCGGTCGGCGAGAGCGAGCGCCTCGATCTGGTCGTGGGTCACGAAGATCATGGTGACGCCGGTTTCCTTCTGGACGCGCTGCAGCTCGGCGCGCATTTCGAGGCGCAGGCGGGCATCGAGGTTGGAGAGCGGTTCATCGAGCAACAGGACCTTCGGCTCCATCACCATGGAGCGGGCAAGCGCCACGCGCTGTTGCTGGCCGCCCGAAAGCTCGGCGGGCTTGCGATCGGCAAACTCGGCAAGGCCGACAGACTTGATGCCGGCGTTGACCTTGGCATCGAGATCCTTGCCGCCGATGCCCTTCAGACGCAAACCGAAGGCGATGTTCTCATAGACAGTCAGATGCGGGAAAAGCGCATAGGACTGGAAGACGAGGCCCACATTGCGCTTGTTGGCAGAAACGCGGGTGATCTCGTCGCCGTCGAGCGTGATACGGCCCGAAGCCGGGGCAAGCAGGCCGGCAATCGAGCGCATTGTCGTCGTCTTGCCGCATCCGGAGGGGCCGAGCAGCGCAACGAGCTCGCCCTTGGCGATCGTGAGATCCAGATCCTTCACCGCGACCGTATCGCCGTAGGCAAGCGTCAGCTTGTCGAGTTTCAGATAGGCGTCAGACATAACGAGAAAATCCCAGGAAGCGTTCGGCAAGGAAGACGATGCCGATGGAAAGGAAGGCGAGCAGCGAGGAGAGTGCCGCAATCGACGGATCGTAGGTGGTTTCCATGTAGCCCAGCATGTCGATCGGCAGCGTGCGTACGCCCGGACCGGAGAGGAAAAGCGAGACTGGAACCTGGTTGAAGCTCGTCACGAAGCCGAGAATGAAGGCCGCCAGGATGCCGCCGCGGATATTCGGCATAACGACGCGGAAGAAGGCGCCGACGCGCGAAGAGCCGAGCAGGACGGCGGCCTCTTCCATATCGGAGCGCAGGTTGTTGAGGCTGGCTGAAACGACGCGCACGGCATAGGGAAGGACGAGCGCCGTGTGGGCCATGAACAGGGCCAGCGTGATGTTGAAGCCGAACGGCACGACGAGATAGCGCAGCAGCGCCAGACCGACGATGATGCCGGGAACGATGATCGGCAGCGAGACGATCGTGCGGACCGTTTCGCCGAAGGGCAGCTTGTAGCGCGAGAGCGCGTAAGCAGCGGGGATGCCGAGGATCAGTGCGGCCAGCGTTCCGAAGACGGCAAGGAACATCGACATGGCGAAGCTCTCGCGGAAGCTGTCGATTGTGAAGACCTTGGCGACCCACTTTAGGGAAAGACCCTGAGGTGGGAAGGCAAGCGTGTCGCCGGCCGAGAGCGATGCAGCGATGATGATCAGGAACGGGCCGATCAGGAATATCATCAGCAGGCCGAGTACGAGCGGCGAGAGAATACGGGCGGTCATCGCTTGTTCCTCGCCGTGGCAAGGCGCTTGAGCAGGATGTTGGCAGCAAAGCTCATGACGATCAGCATGAAGGCGATCACGCTCGCAGAGACGAAATTGTTGGCCACCGACACCTGCTGATAGAGCAGCGTTTCCAGCATCAGCACCTTCGATCCGCCAAGCACTGCAGGCGTGATGTAGGCGGTCAGCGATCCGGTGAAGACGAGCGTGCCGCCGACGACGAGGCCCTCACGTGTCAGTGGCAGGATCACCTTCCAGAATACCTGGAACCAGTTGGCGCCGAGCACGCGGGCAGCGAGAATGGCATCCTTCGGCATGTTTTCGAGCGCACCGATCAGCGACAGGATCATCAGCGGCAGGAAAAGCTGCAGCAGGCCGATGAAGACGGCCGTTTCGGTAAACAGCAGACGCAGCGGCGTATCGCTGAGGCCAAGGCCGGTGATGGCCTCGTTGACGATGCCGGTGCGGCCGAGAATGACGATCCAGGCGTAGGTACGGGCGACCGGCGAGATCATCAGCGGCAAGGTGACGAGGCCGATCATCCGGCCCTTGCCCGAAGATGGCAGGTTGACGATCGCAAAGGCGGCGGCATAGCCGATCACGGCAGAGACCGCGGTCACCTCAAGCCCGAGCCGGAACGTCCGCAGGAAGACGGTACGGTTCAACGACTCGGAAAAGAAACCGGTATAGGCGCCAAGCGTCCAGCCGCCGTCGATACGGAAGCCCTCGGAGAGCAGAACGACGACGGGGAGCAGGAAGACCAGCGCGGCAAAAACTGCTGCGGGCAGGGCAAGCACCAGGGCTTCTGCGCGGTTCTGAAACATGAATCGACCTTCAACGGGTGAAAGATCCGGCTCCTGCAAGCGTCGGAGCCGGCGGTGAAGATTACTGGCCGACCTTCTCGTTCCATTCCTTCAGCCAGGTGGCGCGGTTGTCGAGCGCGGCTGCGGAGGGGATGAGCTTCAGGCTCTTGGCGGTCTCTTCGCCATAGGTCAGGTTGTTGGCGGCTGCCTCGGAGAGCTTGACCTCCTTGTTCGCCGGGCTGTCGACCAGCTTTTCGGCGAGCTTCGTCTGGATTTCGGTGGAGAGCCAGAAATCCATGAACTGAAGGGCCAGATCGCGGTTCTTAGAGCCCCTTGTGACGACCATGACGTTCATGCCGCCGGTCTGGCCTTCCTTCGGGGTCGCCCATGCGACGGGAACATCGAGCTTGGTGAAGCCGGCCCAGGAGAAGCGGCCGATCGGAGCGGCCCAGATCTCTTCCTGCTGCATCAGCTGCACCAGCTGTGAGGACTTCTCATAGAAGGTGACGATCTCATCCTTCTTCTCGCCCAGCGCCTCGATCGGTGCCTTCAGATCCGGGTTGTCCTTGCCGAGTGCCTGGCCGAGCATGTAGAGCGCTGGTGGACCCTGATTGGTGGTGACGTTCGGGAAGGCGACGTGGCCGATATATTCCGGCTTCAGCAAGTCTGCCCAGGACTCGATCTTCATCTTGTCGGAGCGGTAGGCGATCGAGGTGGCGTAGAAGGTGTAGCCGACACTCATGCCGTCGGCGTTCGGATCCCTGGCGAGGTCGTAGAGCTTGCCGAAATTGGAGAGCTTCGAGGTATCGATCTTGTCGATGAGATCCTTTCGCGAGGCGGACAGGGCATCGGCCATGGAGACGACGGCCATGTCGATGACGGGGTTCGCCTTGTTGGCGTCCATCTTGGCAAGACGCTCGACGCTGTTGCCGGTCTCGACGACCAGCTTGCAGCCGCACTTCGCCTCGAAGGGATCGTAGACGATCGTCTTGAAGTCGTCCTGAGCGAAGGCGTAGACGGAAATCGTCAGCGTCTTGTCCTGCGCTTTCGCGGCGAGGGGCGACAGCGCCAGTAGCGCGGCGGAAGCGATGAGGGCATTCTTCATGTCAGCTGTTCTCCGTCTGTCAGGATATTCTCGTCGGGTCCGCCGGCCCAGAGGACTGGCGAACGATCAGTTGCATCGGAACGCGGTCGGTCTCGGACGTGACAAGTACGCCTTCGCGGCTGCCGCGGGTCTGTATGGTGCGCAGCAGAGACGAGATGGCGATCTCCGCGATCGTGTGCATGTCCATCGCCACCGTCGTCAGCGATGGGGTGACGACGGGCGACCAGATGAGGTCGTCGAAGCCGGTAACGCTCGCCATGCTGGGCACGTCGATGCCGTCACGCTGCAGTTCGGTGAGCGCCCGCAGCGCCTGCAGGTCCGAGAGCGCGGCAAACGCCGTATAGCCCTCACGCACCTTTTCAGCGAGGCCGAGGCTGCATCCTCTGCCGCCCTGCCGTTCCAGCGCCTCGATCCAGAGAGTTGCCGAACTCATCCCGGGACGGAGACCTGAACGGATACCGCCTGCGCGGTCGTTCTGTACGTTCGAACCGGGATTGTTGCCGATGATGAGGATACGCCGATGTCCAAGCTCGGCCAAATGGTTGGCGATCGCCCAGCCGCCCTGCATGTGATCGGCAGCAACGGTGTTGCCAGGTGTGGAGGTCGTATCGATGACGGCAACCGGACAAGCTGCTGCAGAAATTCGCGTCGCCCGGCGCGGTACGATTACCATGCCTTCGACGCCACGCTCTACCAGTCGGTTGATCGCCTCGGTCTGGGTGGCAACGTCTCCCCGGGAGTCGGCAATCAGCACGCCGTAGCCGGCAGCGCTGGCGGCGAATTCGATGGCTTGCGCGAGCTTGGGGAAAAGCGGGTTAGCAATATCCGGCAGCACAAGGCCAAGGACGCCGCTACGACCGGTGCGCAGCGCGCGTCCAGCCTGGCTCGGAACATAGCCGAGTTCGGCTGCATGTTCCTTGATCCTCTCCGCCAGCTGCTCGGAAACACGGCCCTTGCCTGAGAGCGCATTGGAAACCGTCGCGACGGAGACGCCTAGCGACGTTGCAATCCTGCTCAGATTCGGTCCAGGTCGCGTTGCAGGCATGGTTTCCGATGTACGTAGATTAATCGTTTAATCACCGCGTACATCACGCCACTGGCCTTGTCGAATCCAAAATTGCCGACGCGGTCAATTATCCGCATGGAAGCGAGTGACAATAATAGAAAAGCCCCGCGATTGCGGGGCTTTTTGTCTGCTGTCGTTCAGCTTGCCTTTGGCGGCGCGGTGGTCCTGGGTGCGCCGGGATTGTAGCCGCCGCCGATGG